>NC_002682.1 GCF_000009625.1 Mesorhizobium japonicum MAFF 303099 | reverse complement strand
TGCCATTGCGCCGCTGTGCGGATGCCAAACAAGCAATCAAGCCGACTACATGCAAATAGGTTATGGGCCTAGTTTCGACGTCGCCCATGCTCAGTGCGAAATGCAAAAAGGATCGGTTGACCAAAGCTATATTGCTATCGGATCGCCCGGCTTCGTTGCCGGGGCCGGAATTGGCAATGCACTTGGTAACCTGGCCGCCGAAGATCAATATATGAAGAACTGCCTCATCCTAAGTGGATGGAAGCGCGCGCCGCACGGACAAGGCGCCGCGGCTGCGTCAGCCGTGGCCGCTGGTACGCCGCCGACACCCTACGGGATACAACGCGCACCTGGCAGTTGGATCAACACGGCTCTGCTGGAATGGTCAGATGCGAACAACAAATGCGTCGCTGGTGACAAGGCCGCATGCGGCACTCGAGCGAAACTTGGTGCACGACTTAGGGCGGCCGGTGTCAACCCGGCGCCGGTCTGATGTTCCAAATTGTCCGTCCCGGAATGATGCTTTGCCTGGGCGCCATGCTCGCGGTCAGTGGCTGCGGCGCGGACTACCTTAACCACTACGACTCCGTGACGGTCGCCGCCGGCGACGCCAACAATGCCAACACCTTGGCCCAGACCGTCGACCCGTTCAATCCGGACAGCCAGAATACGCAAATTGAGAGCGATGGGCAGCGAATAGCGGGTGTCGTCCAGAGATATCGTGGTGTGACGCCTACGTTAGGAGCTGTTCCGAATAGCGGCGTCGATCTGGACTGCGCTGGCGGGAAAGGAAACAATCCTGTGGTCCCGCCGAACACGCCCATCTCCGGGCCGGACGTGAATGGCCTTGATCGCAATCACGACGGCATCGGCTGCAACAGTCGCTGAGAAATGGGCAACCGGCACCGAGATTAGCGGACGAGGACTACAACCGCCGACGGACAGCACATCAAAAGAAAAAGCCCGCCACTGACGAAGCAGTGACGGGCTCTTGTTTGTCCGCTCGGTCGAGGGGTCTTCCGAGCAGATAATGAACCTCGTGGGCGCTAATTGGTTCCAGACAGCTGGTGGACAACAGCGGCGCCGGCCGAATTGCGAGCCATGGCTTCTTCGTCATCCGGTCTACCGATGCCCCAGCAGATCACTGCGAGCAACAACCCGCCCAGCAGCATGCCAACCACAGGCTTCCCAGTTGCTGCTCCAGCTCTGATGTTGGTCATGTGCCTCACCGTCAGGGGAGTGGCCCGCGACATCTCGGGGATGCACGGGCCGACCAAGATTTGGGTCTTTGGTCAGCGGACGCCCGCTGAAGAGCCGGCCGCCTCTAGTCAAACAACCGGTAACGACCGATGTTCCCTCCAATACGAAAAAGCCCGCCACCTTTCGGCAGCGGGCAATAGTCACACGGAGTAGTCTGAGTGGGCCCGCCTCAATGGCGAAAGAAGTGGGCCCGGCCAAGGATGCGGGTCTTGGTCAGCAGCGGAGTGCTGCCATCACAGGAACAAGCCGGCAGATATGAGGTTCCGCTTATACGCAAAAAGAGCCCGCCGGTCCTTATTTGGGGAAATCGGGCCAAGGTCTAGAGTACGCTGGGATCAACCAGCAAGGGTCGACGAACGGCGGCAGGGTTGGTTGTCGTCGTACGCCGCCTAAGCTGCCTTGATGACGCCGCGCGCGCCCGGAGCCCGCGCCGAGGTTGTTGACATCTGCTCCATGAAAGGCGTAGGTCGCGGCTTGCACCCCGCGTCCAGGGTGGGCTTTTTACCCAATAGAGGTACCAAAATTGGACGACAAATATACCAATGCTCGTGAACACTTCTTCGCCGCGATCCGCGCGCTGGCAGCCTCCTCGGATAGCATTCAGACGAGGGTGATCGAAGCGAATGTAAACGTTCTGAATGTCACGATCGACGAATTCGACGGCGACCGCGAACTCAAAATCAAATTCGCAAAATTGCTCGACCTTCTGGCTATCGACCAAGACGATTTGGAGACGGTCGCCGTTGAGAACGCGGCGCACATGTCGGACTTCGAAGCCGTGAAAGTCGCCGATCTTATCTGCGATTTCTATTACGAGATCACCTAACCGAGGTGGCTGGCTACCCGCCCCGCACCACGCGCCAGATATCGGTCCAATAGGCCGTGATCAAGGATGCCAGCGCCGCTGCGGCCATGCCGGTGACGCCGAGGGCGCCAAGCCCCATGAGCTTCCAGCGCGTCACTTCGGCGGTCACTTCCTTGACGCTGGTCATGTCGGCATTGAGCCTGCTGACCGCGCTTTCGGTGGCGTTCACGCGTTCAACCAGTTCGTCGGTCTTCTGATACATTTTCGCGCGACTGGCGGCGGCGCGCTGCTCAGATTGCTCATAGCTCAAGGCCGCCCGGGCATCGCTATCTTTGATGTCGCGGCGGATTTCAGTGATGTCGCGTTGCATGTTCTGCGTCGCCTCGAGGAGACCGCCGATCATCATTTCGAGACTTCTGTTGGATGGTCCCGGCATGTCATCCGCCCCCTATGTGCTATTTCAGTTCGGCACGGCGCGCGGCGCTGGCCTTGGTGTGCAGGTCGCATTCCGCGAGGGTGTAAAGCTTCACCGCGCAGCCCGGCGCCACGGTGCGATCGATCTTGTTTTGGTCGGCGACCGTCTTGCCCTGTGCGCCGGGAAGACTACTACCGAGGGCCGAGCGTAGCGGCGCCACACCGCTGACGTCCGAAGTCGTACACGCCGCCAGCGTCAATGCACTCGTCAAGAGACATGCGAGCCTCGATCCCCTTGCGTATCGCATCCTGATTTCCCTTCTCGATCTTGGCGCGGACCTCGTCGGCGCCCTTGTGCTTGATGAACTCGTAAACCCCGAGCGCCGTGCCCGAGGCGACCAAGGCGATGACCGCCCACACGATGACGCCGGCGGCTAGGCGCGAGACACCGAGCCGCCCGAAAAGAAGGGCGATGAGGAAGCTCATGCCGGAGCCGTTTCCAAGGCGGCCGCGAGATGCTTCGGCTTGCGGTTGGAGTACCAGCGATAGCCGAGCCCGCCGATCGCCAGCACCGCGCTTGCGAGTGCCACGACCACGACCACCTTGCTGATCCACTCGCTGGTGTAGGACAGCGGCGACAGCTGGTTCTGCAGATCATAGAGGTAGCCGGACAGACCGAGGCCACCGGTGCCGGCGCCAGTAGCCAAGTCCGCCGGCGCGGTCGACGGTGCGGCGTTGGCATCATCGACAAAGGCTTTGGCTTGGCCGCCGTAGACGAAGTTAGCCGCCTGTGGCACCTGACCGGCTGCCCATGCCTGGCCGATTGCTCGGACTTCAGCAACGCGAGCCGTCCAGCCCCGGCCGAAGGTTCCGAACGTGCTGAGGTGCTTCAGGAAGGCCATGCGGGCGTTGCAGATGCGGTCGATCAGCGCGTTGTTCTTGTCCGCTTTCAGCGCCGCAAGCGTGCCCATGCCGAGGACGCCGTCAATGCGGCCGGTATAGGCGGGCCGTAACGCCTGCTGAAGCCACATGATCGACCGACATGGACCGTAATTCACCGCACCGTCAGAACCACGTTTCGTTTACACATATTTTGTACATATTTTGTACATATATATTGACGAGAGCGTGCATCCAACCGTAGCGTTGAGTGGCGAGGCGGAACGCCTTCGCGCAACTCAAACTCATGGGAGGACTGTATCGATGAAATTTCGAGCCCGATCGGCTGCGATTGGCCTGGCCTGCATCGCCTACGCCGCGCTTGTTGGATCTGTGCTGCCGGCAACGGCAGAGACCACAAAAGAACGCGTCTTGAAGGAAGGACGCATCGTCATCGGCATCCACAACCGCGCGCCATGGGGCTACAAGAAGGAGGGAACCGGCGAGTTGCTCGGCTGGCATCCGGATCTGCTGCGAGCTGCCTTCGCCGATCTCGGCGTCAAGCAGGTCGACTTCGAGGTCACCGAGTTCGGCGCCTTGATCCCGGGCCTGATGGCCGGACGGTTCGATGCCGTGGCGTCCGGTCTGTCGATCACACCGGAGCGCTGTCAGCAGGTCGCCTTCGGTGCGCCCGACCTGAGGTCGGACGACGCGGCGATCGTGCTTGTCGGCAACCCCAAGGCGATCCATAGCTATGCGGATCTTGCCAAGAAATCCGACGCGATCATGGGCGGCGGCCGCGGCAGCAATGTCATCAAGAACGCTATCGCCGAGGGTGTGCCGCAGGACCGCATCCTGCAGTTCCCCGACATCGAGACCAACATCGCGGCACTGCGCGCCGGCCGCATCGACGCGGCTCTATTCTCTTCCCCGACGGTGATCGGGCTGCTGGCTGGCAACAGGAGCCCCGACCTGGAGCGCGCCAGCCCGTTCACGACGGACGAGAAGTCGATCAGCTACATCGCGATCGCGTTCAGGAAGGACGATGGCGACCTGCGCGATCTCTACAATCAGGGACTGGCGAAGGTCATGTCGAACGGCACGATCGCCACCATCATGGCGAAATACGGATTTGGCCCCGCGGAAAACGTGCCGCCAGGATTGACGACGTCGCAATTGTGCGGAGCCGCCAACTGAGCGCAATCAGCAACAGAACCCGGCTTGCATCAACAGCGCTGGCGGCGCCACGCTAGCGTCGCGGCGGCGCCTCTGTCCGCCGACATGCCCATCAGATCATTGCCGTTCCGCATCACTGGAGGGCGCGACGTCGTCGGGAATTTCCTGCCGCAAGGCTGGTCCCTTGGCCAGGCGCCTGCCAAGCGCGGAGACGAAAGCGTCATAGCGCTCGCTGGCCTTGGCGCGCGCCGCCTGGGCCATCGGTTCCGGCAAGGCAGGCGTGGTCGCAAGCCAAAAGCGGATGAACACTGCCAGCGTTTCAATCGAGATGCCGGCATCGCGCTCCAGCCGCGCGATCCGGCGGTCGATCCGGTCGAGACGCCTGGAGATCGCCGCCTCGCGTTGCGCATCGGCATCCGGAGAGAGGAAAGAGGCGATGGCCGCTTCAGCGACGAGCGACTGCGAGCGATCTCGCCGGGCAGCATATTCGCGCAGCGCCGCCATCACGGCAGGATCAAGATAGACGGAAATCTGTACCTTTTTGTTGGCTGTCGCCACGACCGTCACAGCTCCATGCCATCGTCCGGATCGAGCGCGATCTGACGCGCCACGCCCCGCACGAGGCCAGCCATCCGGCTGCTGCTTGCAGCGAGATCATCCGCCTCGTCAGGCGCGTCGATCTCGAATTCGTTGACGAGCGGCGACTCCGCCGCAACCGGCGGATCGAGCTCGGGCTGACGCCGCAACGCGGAGTCCGTCGGTTCCTCCTGGGCTTTCGCCACGACGGTCGCGGCAGCCATCCCCGATGCCGGAAGCGGCAACGGAAGCGCCATCCAATCGTTAGACTTGGGCTCGGCTCGAGCCTCAAGAGCCGGTGGCGACATAATGCGCGCTCGCAAGCGCGGGTCTTCAAAATAACGCGCCTTCTTCGCCCGGATCGGCGGCGTGCCCGCCAGCATGACTATCTCGTCACTAGGCGGCAATTGCATGATCTCGCCGGGCGTCAGCAAGGGCCGCGCCGTCTCCGAGCGCGAAACCATGAGATGGCCGAGCCATGGCGAGAGCCGATGACCGGCATAGTTCTTCATCGCCTTAAGCTCGGTTGCCGTGCCAAGCGCATCAGACACACGTCTGGCGGTGCGCTCGTCATTGGTCGCGAAGCTGACGCGTACGTGGCAGTTGTCCAGAATCGAATTGTTCGGCCCGTAGGCCTTCTCGATCTGATTGAGAGACTGCGCGATCAGGAAGCTTTTCAGGCCATAGCCGGCCATGAAAGCGAGTGCGGATTCGAAGAAGTCGAGCCGTCCGAGCGCCGGAAACTCGTCAAGCATCAGAAGCAATCGATGGCGATCCGCCCTGGCTTGCAGATCCTCGGTCAGGCGGCGGCCGATCTGGTTGAGGATGAGACGGATCAGCGGCTTGGTGCGACTGATGTCGGAGGGCGGAACAACGAGATAGAGCGTCGCCGGACGAGGCTGGGCGACGAGGTCTGTGATGCGCCAGTCGCAGGCGCGCGTCACCTGCGCCACCACCGGATCGCGATAGAGGCCGAGAAAGGACATCGCGGTCGAGAGCACGCCGGATCGTTCGTTGTCGGACTTGTTCAGAAGTTCCCGTGCGGCGCTGGCAATGACCGGGTGGGGACCGCCCTCCCCCAGATGCGGTGTCGTCATCATGGCTGCCAGGGTCGATTCGATCGGGCGCTTGGGATCGGACAGGAACGCCGCGACGCCGGCCAGGGTCTTGTCCGGTCCGGCATAGAGCACATGCAGGATCGCACCGACCAGAAGGGCGTGGCTCGTCTTTTCCCAATGGTTACGCCTTTCAAGCGAGCCTTCGGGATCGACCAGGATGTCGGCGATGTTTTGCACGTCGCGGACCTCCCATTCCCCGCGCCGGACCTCGAGCAGAGGGTTGTATGCGTCCGACCTGGCATTGGTCGGATCAAACAGCAGCACCCGGCCGTGGCGGGCGCGGAAGCCGGCGGTGAGCCGCCAATTCTCGCCCTTGATGTCATGGACGATCGCCGATCCCGGCCAGGTGAGCAACGAAGGCACGACAAGGCCGACACCCTTCCCCGAACGCGTCGGCGCAAAGCAAAGCACATGCTCGGGCCCATCGTGGCGCAGGTAGTGAGACCCGTACCGCCCCAGCACCACGCCATCGGGGGCGAGGAGGCCCGCCGCCTGCACCTCGCTTCTTTCAGCCCAGCGAGCGGAACCGTACGTCACGACCTTCGTCGCCTCGCGGGCACGCCAGAGCGACATGCCGATTGCAACCGCGATCGCGATGAAGCCGCCCGAAGCGGCAATGAGGCCGCCGCGCACGAAGATGCCAGGCGCATAGGCATCGTAGAAATACCACCACCAGAAGATGGCAGGCGGATAATAGACCGGCATGCCGCCGATGACGAACCACGGCGCGCCCAGCTGCTCCTGATAACCCAGCTGCCACGCCGACCATTGCGTCGATCCCCAGATCGTGAAGAGGACGATCAGGAAGACGATGACGATCTGCCCCCAAAGGACTTTCGTTCCCGACATTGGTTCCTCCTGGTGCCGAGAGGTCAGCAAGGTTGGTCCGAGATTCAACAGCCGGCTCACACCGATCGTGTCGCGTCGTGCTGTCGGCAAGGAAGACAGGGGATCGGCAGCCCAAGATCCGGGCGCGCGTGGGAGCGCGGTCACAAGCCGAGACCGGGCTTGCGGCCGAAACTCCAATCGGCGCCGCCGTCAGCGCGAACAACACCGGAGACGTGATTGCCGAGATGGCGCTCCAACGCAGGCGTCCAGGGCACGAGCTGGAAGCCGAGACCGTCATCGATCATCGCGAAACGACCGGATGCCAGCGCAAAGCGCTGGCTGTAGGTGCCGGACACGAAGTCGCCGGTGCCGGCGCGGTTGAACGACCGGCCACTGTGGGCTGCCAGCCTGCTTGCCAGCGCGTCGAGTTCCCGTTGTCGCAGCGTGGCGATCAAGTTGCGGGCAAAGACTGTTCCGCCCGGCTGCCGCTCAGCCAGCCCCAGTCCGACCAGGTGCTCGGCGCGCCGATCGAGCGCCAGGCGGACCTCGGCGCCGAAGCCTCCATCGGAAAGAGCCGCCGCAGGACGCGCGAGCGCCTGCCGGTCGAGCCAGGTTGCCCCCTCCGCATCGACCTGTCTGCCGATGTCGAGATCGGAGCGTACGGCAAGCGCCACCCGCCGGCGTCCCTGAGCGTCCTCGAATTTACGCAGCTCGACGATCGAGCCTGGCACGCCATCGCCCGCCGCCTCGATATCGGCGAGCCGGACGTGATGGCAACGGCCGTCGACGCCATCGATGACCGCATAGGCGGTGCCCTTGAGTTCGTCATCCAGTCCCCGCTCGATGAGACGGCCGATGACCGGCTCAGCCACGTTCTCCGCCGCCAGCACATAGCTGGCGCTCGCGCGTTCGATATCGCGGATCGAGAATGCGCGATGCATGCGTTTGATGACATCGCTGCGCTCACCCATCGCACGCAGCGTCGCCTCAGCCCTGTCGCTGACAACCCATTGGCCAGGACCGAGCTGCTCGGCGAGGCCGAATGATTCCAGTCTGCGTAGCCGACCCACTTTGAGCGCGGTGAATTCATCAGGCTGGCGATCGGCATCCGGCGCGAGATCGATGACACCGTTGGCGCGTGCGTCCCGGAGCAACTGGCGGTCGAGCCCGGTCCACCGCTCGGCCTCGACCTGACGCTCGACATGCCGGCGGACTTCGAGATCGGACCGTGGGCCGAGCTCCTGCGTGACGAGGTCGCTGGCACGATCGCGCATGCCATGGCTGATATAATCGCGTGAGATCACCAGGTCCTGGCCGTCGTCGGCCCGGCCGCGCAGGATGACGTGGACATGCGGATTATCGGTGTTCCAATGATCGACGGCGATCCAGTCGAGCGCCGTGCCGAGATCCCTCTGCATGCGAGCCATGAGATCACGGGTGAAGGATTTCAGGTCGGCCATCTCGGCGGCATCCTCGGGCGAGACGATGAAGCGGAAATGATGCCGGTCGCCCTTGCAGCGATCGACAAAATCCGCGGTCGACGCATCGTCGACTTCCGGTCCGAACATGCGGGCTTTGGCGTCGTCGCGCGTGACGCCCTCACGGCGAAGATAGTTGAGATGGGTCGCCAGCGGCGCGCCACGTTTCGAGTGGCGAACCACGCGGGTCTTGATCACGGCGACGCGTGAGCGGCCGGTGAGGAAGCGGTTGGCCTGAACGCTCGCTGCCCTGCCGCGTCCGAATCGCGAGCGCTTGCCTGAGCCAATCCCCCCTGACCGCGACACGCTGCCGCCGGCCTTCTGCGCCGCCGCCAGCGCCTGGGCGATGAAGGGCCGGGAGGATTGTGCCCGCGTCGAGCGAATGCGCCCCGGACGGACGCGAAACTCGCGCTGATCAGACATGGCACGCGCCCTCACACTCTCATAAACATAACGAATACAATGATTTGCGCACTGTCAGCACATTGCGCCGAGGCGCCACAATGTGCGGAAAGCGGCGAAAAACCCAACGAATACAACCAACCGACCGCCGCACAATGAGCGCCCTTTTATCTTGCCATCCCTCGGTTGTTGCCTTGTGCCCTACGCGCCTCACAGGCTGCGACGTCCAAAGAGACGCCCGGGCGCGATCTGACGGAGACTTCGTCATCACTGTGATCTCCGGACGTCGGACCCAGTGAACAGTTGGCGCGGCTGCGAACCGGCCGCGAAAAGTTCGCGCGACGAGACCTCGACGGAAGCGCCTTCGCCGGACGAAAGATCGGAAGCGGCCATGGACCCGGGCCGGTTTATGAACAGCGGCGCAGCCTTCCAGGTAACGGCCTTGGCATGGCCGGCGGTGAGCGCTCCGGGTGCATCACCGCCGCCCCAGAAAGGGCGGAGCATCGCAACATAGGCCCGGGTCTCAGCCGGCAGCGGACGGCCCTTCAAGGAAGCTTCGTAACGCCCTGGCCCCGCATTATAGGCGGCGAGAAAGCCTGGTGAACCGTATCGATCATACAGCTCGCGAAGATAGGCGGTGCCGGCAAGGATGTTGTCGTGTGGATCATAGGGATCGCGGCCGAGCTGGTGGCGAAGGCGCAGCTTAGCCCACGTTCCGGGCATGATCTGCATCAAGCCCACGGCCCCCTTTCGCGAAACGGCGCGCGGGTCGCGGGCGCTCTCGAGGTGCATGATTGCCCGTATCCAACGCTCAGGAACGCGGAAGCGATGCGATGCCTCTGCTATATGCGCGGCATAAGGATCGTCCGCGGATTTGCGTGAGGCCGATATCGATTGTGCGACGGCCCCCGTCATTGCCTGACAGAAGATCAGCATGCCACCGATAAGACAAAATGCTTTTCGCCTTCCAGGCAACCAACTGACGGGGTGGCTTCCGTTCGCACATTTCGGCGCCCATGGTCCACTCATTGAGCACGCTCCGACCGCGGTTTCGGCCGGATCCAGCGCAGTGACCAGGAGCCGTTGTCGGATCGGAAGAGACCGGCACGGAAGCGGCGGCCAAACAGCGGATCCTCCAATCGGCACGACAGATAGTCGCCAGCCGACTGTCCGGTTTCCTTCCAGGCCGCGCCGACCTCGGGGCCACTGCCGTCGCCGATGTGGATACGAAAATCCGGCGCTTTGCCGTCAGATATTTTGGTCGGCACGAGCACCAGCTCGGCATCCAAGAGCAGTGTTCGAATGCGTCCGGAGTAACCAGATTCAGTTTTGTGGAAGATGCCGATCTCGGCCATTGAGTGCCTCCTTCTTTCTGTCAGTGGGCTGGATTTCAGTTCGCCGGAGCGAGCCAGGTGTAGTGGCCATCGCCCCTCTCGTCGGTCCAAAGCGGCCGCGCGGCTCCGACGATCGAGCTCGCTGGGAACGGGCCGAAATAGCGGCCGTCGAGACTGTCCTCGACCTTCCGGTTCAGGACGAAGATTTCGGTGGCGGCGATGACGCGGCAGCCCTGCCAATCAGGCAGGGCGCGTCCTTTGCGGTCGCGCTCAAGTGCGACGCCAACCGCAAGCCCGGTGACTGTGATGAGGCGGCTGAGGCGGCAGACTGGCTGCCCGGGAAGTCCCTCGATGTGTTTGAGCATCGGCACGCCCAGCGGAAGGTAGCCACGCTCGGCGGCAAACCTGGCGACCTTGTCTGGCGGTTCGACGACAACGAGCGCGCCAGCCGTCGGAACGGCCATTTTCCTGATCGCATAGAGCCCAAGAGGCGCGCTGGCCGATGCGTTCCACAAAAGCAGCGGCGGCATCTTCACGGCAGCGGGCGCGAGCGTCGCGGCGACGGCCGCAAGTGCTGCGGCTATGCAGGCGGCGCGGCTCATGATGTCGCTCGCTTGCGCAACAGAAAGGCCCGGTGCTGCTCAAGCGAATAGGCGCGCGGCGTTGCGCCGGCAATGAGACGGTTATGGGTCTGACGCCAATAGTCGGGTGCTGCCTCGACCGGATCGAGGCCGATCGCCTCGATCGCATCGATCCGTTGGAGAACCCGCTCAACCTTGTCCCAGCCCGCGATCTTGAGCAGGATCTCGCCGCCTGGCCGGATGTAAGGCAGCGTCTGATAAGGTTCGGCGGGCATGACCGCGCGCACGATGTCGATGCGCGAAACGACAGTGCCAAAGTCATTCGCCGCCCAGCGCACGAACGCAAAAACACTGCCCGGCGCAAATCCGACGACGCGGCGCCGCTGGTCGACGATCGTCTCATGGGCAGGACGTCCGAAGCGGATGCGATGCTCGATCCGCTTCTCGACCCAGGTCAGCTCGACGGTCGTGAGGTCGCCGCGGGGCCTCGATTGGGTAGACGTCATGTGCCGTCTCCCTCGCACCGGCCTACGCGCCGCCGCTTCTGCTCTCCAATCCACGGCTGTCCCGAAAGACTGTTAGATCGAGAGTTAGACTCTAAGTTAAGAGCGCGATTTTCCGTTGCGGGCCCGTCTCTTAAGAGCGATCGCGGTTCCCGAAAGCACGAGGCTGCGGTTCCCGATGGCACGATAGTCCGGGTTCCCGATGGCACGATCCTGTCAACAGGCGACGGCGCCGGTTCAAAGGCCAACAACACACGGCCGCTGGCTTCGACCTCCGTGAACAGAAGATATCCAGGCAAAGGTTGGCGGCGCACGATGTCACGCAGTTCAAAGGCGAAGCGCTTGAGCGGCGACAGGCTGCCGGACTTCCGATGCAGGTGGCCGATGTCGAAACGCCAGCCTGCGCGCTGGCGACCGCCATGCTTGCGCACCAGGCGATAGAGCCAGCGCTCCAGCCCGCCCGTCAGTCTGAAATAGGCCCGGTCTATGGTCAGGATCAGCGCGTCATCCATGACGGCGCGGTAGAACCAATCCGGCAAAATGAGCTCGACGCCGAGCGGCCGGCCGTCTCGATCGGAGCGCTCCTGCCATTCATTGATCCACGAGAAGCGATGGCGGCGACCCTCCACTGGCTGGCGAATGGAGGTGACGACGCTAGTCGACTGCAGGCGATCGAGCGCCGCCTTGAGGCGCAGATAGTCTCGTTTCGAGACGCCGCGGCCGATGAAGGTCAGCATTTCATATGGCGTCGCCGCCATCAGCCGCGACGTGCGCAATCCGGCGTCCCGCGCGTTGACGATCTGGCTCGCGGCCCAGATCAGGATATCGGCATCCCAGATCGTCGCCATGCCGTGATCGGGCACCGCTTCGACCCGGATAGCCACATCGCCGGCGCGAAAATCGATCGGCGCGATGCGCCTGGATTTGGCGAGGGAGAAGAAGGGATAGGCCATGAGGTCCTGCGCATCGCGTGGCGCGACAACACCGGGCAGCGCCTGAAACAGATCGAGCTGTTCGCGCTCCAATGGTTGGCGTGTGCGTGCCGACATAGGGGAAATCAGCGTCTCAGCGCCTTTCGCGCCCGGCATAGGCGATCAGGCGGGCGGCTTGAGGCTTGGCGGGCAGCACAGAGCCATGCGGATCGGACGTCGACGTCATGGCGCCGCGCTGGACCCAGGCCTGGAGGTCGTCGACGGCGTAGACGACGCGGCCGCCGAGTTTGCAGTAGGCAGGCCCGGTCCCATAAGTGCGGTGTTTTTCCAGCGTGCGCGCCGAAAGACTGAGGAAATGCGCGGCTTCGGAAGTGCGCAGGTAGCGCGGCGGCAATGGCGCGGCGTCGGTGTTCATCGGGTGTCTCCTTGGCGTCGTCGCGATTGAACGGCGATCGATGGCAAGGATGGAGGAGCGTGGGGATAGTGATCAGGTGCGCAATTGAGGAGCGCAATTTCGCACCGCCAAGAGTGAGGAGTGGCGCCGGCGCGCGGGCAGCTATTGAGAGTACCCGCGCTCGACCATCTTCACCCCATGGCGCATCAAACAACGCACGTGACGAAAGCAAGGCGGTCGTGGCAGCCCGCGGCGCGGTAAGCTTCCGCGGCCACCATCAGAAGACGCCTCGCCCGGTGCCGGGCGAGGCGTCTGCCGATTCACTCGCCGTTGCGGCGGTTGGGGCGCGACCAGATGAGGCTGTGGCCCTCGCCTTCCTCGTCGGCGAAGAGGTTGGCGTAGATCGGAGCGGTGAAGCTCGGATCGTCGAGCTTGAGCCCGAGATAGTCGCGACCTTCGTTGGAGCGCTTGGACCAGGCGGCGCCGATCTCGGCCTTGCCGACCACCACGCGGTGGCTGGGAGCGTTGTCGCCGCTGGCTCGAGTGTCGGGGACGATGCGCACGCCCTTGGCCTGGACGCTGAGGGTGACGATCTCGCCGGTAAACTCGTTCGCATTGGTCTTCTTGAAAGTGCCGATGGTAGCCATTTTCAGTCTCCGTTTTCTTCGTTTCCGAGCCCGCACCATGCGACCTCGATGGCGATCAAAAGGCCGGAGGCGACCGCCGCCGCATCGCTTGCGACCGCAGCAAAGCGGAGGATGGCGCAGGACGCGCGTTTCTTGGTTCCGCGAGGAATGGGCCTTGCCCAGGGGAAGAAACGCGCGACGCGCCATTGCGGCAGAGGCGGTCGAGGCTTCAGCCATCCTTCGGCCAGATCCGCCCGTTCGAGAGGTCGTCGGTGCGCTCTGTGAAGCGACGGGGAGGCAGCGGTAGCATCGGCTCTGAGACAAGCGGCTGATCGCGGCACGGAAAAAATGATCCAGAGAGAGAACGCCAAGACGGAAAACACGGCTCGCAATTGCTCGGACCGTGATCGACGCAGGCAAGTCGTTTAGGGTGATCTATCGGGGTCGGGCACCGCCGTCAGACCCATGCCGGCAATCACAACTCGCAAAAATCGTACATCGATTATTTATTGAGAGCAGACAACGGTAAGATTTGCCCCTTCGCCCCGGCTGACGCAAAAGGCCGGCGCGGCCCGGCCTGTGTCAATCTGAAGGCTGGCCGGGCCACTTGCGTCGACTGATCGCCTCGAAAATCACTTCGAACACGCTTCTGCCACGAGCGTTCATTTCGTCAAGCCCAGATCGTAGCGCACAATATGCGGCATCAGCGCCTTGCCCAGCGCGCGTTTCTATTGATTTGGGCTATCCTTTGCCATGACGTTGAAGAGTACGAGGCACGCCAGCAGCGACACGACACCGCCCAGCAGATCGTTGCTCGTCAGACCGGCAAAATAGACCAATTCAAACGCCAATACGGACATCATACCCACCCGGGGAATTCGGAGGTCTCCAACCAAATTAGAACCGCTAGGCAGTGCTAATGTTCCGCCCGTTGGCTGGGGATTCACATTTTCGGAGATTCGACCACTCCTTGCTTCTCCGGCGTCAGTATTGTTCCCTCTACCCGAACCTTATCGCCGATCTCCTTGCCTACGCTCCAACACACATTTGATATTGAAACCGGCCGGGAGGGAGCCTTATAAAAATCGATGTTTTCCCCATTGCTTTCTAAGGAGCTTGCGATGGATAGCGTGACTGTAAGCCTCAATGACCAGGTCAGCCCTTGCGTTGAAGTGCTCGAAGTCTGCGGAGAATGGTTCGTCCGCGTGGTCGACGGCGACGAAGACCTAACCCGATCTTTCGAATTGGAGGCGTTCGCCCTGGCGTACGCAGAGGGCCGGCGAATACGTCTTGGGCTTGCTGATTTCGATCGGCTATAGCGTTGAACGTCCGCCATCTTGCGGGCGATCGTCGCTAAAGGAAGTTCCACGGTATGATCGCCATGAGGCGGGCATCGGCACGATAGGGCTAGAAGTTCGATGGGGTGGGCTCGCCTACGCCAGTCCCGTGCCCGCCGTCTGATGCGCGAACTTCCTCATAATCGACTATCGCGACGACCGCTCCGCTCGCGTCCTTAGCTCGCACCGCCCAGCCGACCGGCGCTTCTCCACGCGAGAGCGCGTCCTGCCAAAGGTCGGCCGCAGAACGTCGGCATTCGTCCAAGACCGCTTGCGGCGTGGGAAATGACAAGCCTGCGAGCTCCCGCACTTGGCCCTGGTCCTGATACTCGAGGGTGTAGGACGCGGCGCGGCCTGATTCCGGCTGACTTCGCATACTGGCGTCTGCGGCGCAGCTATCTTCATCGAACGCGGCAGCGTGCAATAGCAGCACCTTTGCCTTCGCAATCAATTGCACGTCATCGAGAGCGCTGTCACAGGCGAGGGAGACGGAAATCGCCTCACCGCCCTCGCCCACGAACCGGACTGTCGGGAAGGGTCCGTTTTCGACGACCGTTTCAAGAATCTGCATGTGATGACTCCAACGCTATCAGTCTTTCGGGTCAGTCCTTGACGTATGCCCCAGGCTGTCGCCCACTCTTCGGCGCCTTGGCGTCCTTGGAATGCTCGGAAAGGGCGGGGCCGGCGCCGGAGACCTTCTCGGTGGACGGCGATGGCGTTGCAGGCCGTGATGGAGCCTTGGATTGTGGGGCTTGGGGGTTCTCGTCCGAGGTCGTCATGTCGGTTTTCTCTCATGTCATGAGTCAGGGATGAACTAGCCATCGACTTGGAGGTTCCAGCGTCGTGGCGTTTCCAGAAAACCGATTAGTTTGCGAGAGCGAACCGCCGGCAATGATCAAGATATGCAAGCTCATGAATTGCGAGCAGGTCAACGACGCTTGTCCATAACCACGACGGTGTCTTAGTGTTCGCGCCGGCGGCGTGCGACAGTTCGCGGGTCCAACTGCGCCAATCGGCGGCGTCCATCTGGCGGCCGTGCGCTTCGCCCACGATCGAACCGAGGTGGCGGGCAAGCGTCTGTGTCTGCCGACTTGTCAGCCGGTCGATTTCGAGTTTCATATCGCGTGGCGATATCGCCCTGACAAAAACAGGCTTCCCCTCAACCTTACCGCACACCATGCGATCGCCAAGGTTTGGAGACATGGCGCGCGCGCCTACCCGGACGCGCTCGGCATGATCGCCCGGCATCTGTACCCGCAGTGCCGGGGGAGCGGCCGCAGCCGTCGCTTCCTTGACGTCGAGCAGCGCCATGCGATGATGCTTGCCCCGCATCAGGGCCGCAAAGCGCAGGTCCCCAAGCGAACTGCATCCTTTGATCCAGTACGCCGCATCCATGAACTCCCAGCCGTTCTTGCCGTGCTGCTCCGTTTCCGGAGTCAGGCCTGAGATATCCAGAGCTTGGCAGAAGGTGCGCACCTGGCTGCGCTCGCGGCGATGCAAGGGCCAAAACCGGCGGTTCCGCGGCAACTGCTTCTGTTGTCCTTCAAATCCCTCAAGGGCGAGGTTGTGCCAGCGGCGGTGCGCGGCGCGTTTGAGCAGCTTTCGGAGGTCCTTGGATCCCCGCGCGCCTGACGAAGGCGCTGCCTTGATGTAGCCGGCGAGGAGGTTGTCGAGCATGTGCGCTGTTGTCACGCCCGGCAGGTCGGAACTGCGGATGGCTGAAGCCAGCGAGAGGCCCAGCCGCACGACGTCGTGTGCCGGGTTGCCGATGACGGTCTGGTCAAAATCCCGGATCTGAATCGCTACGCCGCCTTCCAGGTCCGCAAGCGCCCCCAGGTTGCCAAGATGGCAGTCGCCGCAGATCCAGACAGCGGGCCCCTGCGGCAATCCTTCATCATGCTTGTTCAGCCATTCATAAAACAGCGAGGCGCTGCCGCGCACGAACGCGTGTTGCGACTTGGCCATTTTGCGGTTGCGCAACCGTTCCAGATACCCTGGTCGATCCGAGAAGTTCATGGCTGCGTCTCCCCCCTTCGGCGCAGTAGCGGCCAGACATGCCAAAGGCCGACCAGCACGATTATTGAGACGGCGGCGGCAAAAAACGCCCGCCGCGGCTATGCTGCCTTGATCAAAGGTCCGTAGGCCCAATAAAATCTCGCTGCATTAGCAAATGTTGCAGACTTCGGCCCGATGTGCCCTTGGTGCCCAAAGACCACCACTACCCGCCCGCATCGGGTCGAACGCCGCAACGTGGTCTCGAGTCGCCAGACCAACTTCATGCACTATGCTGGTCCTCTACTGGCTGGCGGTCGCCACACCCAGGGATACGCTCTTGGGCCTCTGTGGCTTGACGACAACACCCGCACGTGCTGGCTCAAACCGCGGCGCTCGCCGTTTAGCTCCAGTCCTGGCCTGCGAGCGTAGCGAGGAACGATCGCCTGCATTCTGCTGAATCATTGCCCATGAGCAGTGCAGCATGCCTTGCAACAAGAAGCCCCTCGCTGAAGCGTATAAGCTGCGACGGGCTTTTCTAGTCGCCAGTGTCGTACCTGCCGATAGCGCAATAAGTGGCCCAGGCGCCGGACGGAACCCTGTTCAGAAAACGCGCCGTCGCGCGCGCAGCAATTGGCGGTAGCCGCGCTCCACCATCTTCAAGCCATCGCGCAGGAGGCGATGCGTCTGATAGCGAAAAGCCGAGTCGTGCCAGTCGGCGGCGCTGACCAGCCGACGGCCGAACAAGACGGTCGCCACTTCAAAATGGGATGCCTGCTCCTCCCGGCCATCGAGGCATCGCAGCATATGACCAAGGCGCCGGCGCTGGGCCGCGGTCAATCGCGCGTCGGGAAGGTGTTGCCTGTGGATCGAGCGGATGAACCGCTCGATAGCCTGGAGCCGGTCTTGCGCCATGTCGTCGAGCGGGATGATGGCGGCAAGGGATTTGCCTGGCTTTGCGTCGCCGAGAAGCGCCAGTTGCGTGCCGCCGGGCGAAGATCGCATGTGAAGCCCGACTTCGTCATGCCGGCCCGCGGCAAGCGGGACGTCGAAAGCGCCCTGCCCCGCGCGCAGCTCGGGAGGAGCCTCGACAAGGTTCACGACCCCCGGGTCGATCTGAGGCGCCCAATAGACGGGCTGCTCGACCGCGGATTGGTCAGGCCTGGCGGCGAAACTGCAAACCCCAGCGCTTGCGCAACGCGCGCATCGCCTTGGCCGAACGGGATGCCGCGAAATCCTGCTGATACTGGGGATTGCGTCGCAGAAACTCCCAGGCGATCTCGTCGGCTGCAGCGCCTTTGACGAACGCATATGCCTGTGGGTCACGCCACTGCGATGTATCAGGCTTCATCCGCATCCTTCCCTTCTCAAGGATTTGATAGGGGGACGCAGCGTTGAGCGAAATCCTTGGATTCCGTCATTGACGAATGAACGAGGAGAGATCTCGGCGCTGAGCGATCAAGTAAGAATTTTTGCGATCCCTACTGGCTTACGCCTTGCAGTGTCTTGAATGTGTCCGTCCAGGCGCGATAGGCGTCGTCATCGCCTTGGCTCCAGGCGCGAAAGGCACGCCAGGCGGCGAACGACGATGCAGGCTGCTCGAACAGAATGCCGATCGACTGATCGCCTGCGGGCCAGCTCGCAGGCGGGTCGCTTACCGTTTCATGCGTGAGACGCCGCAGATCGGCCAAGGCCGAGCGGATGTGCGGCAGCGGAAACTCGCAAAGGTCTGTGTTGTCACTCGCCTCCCGAAGGATGACCGCGAGCTTGGCGATCACGCCCGCCATGGATCGAGCGGGTGTCGTCGCAATCTCGGCCAACAGGGCGTCGGCCTTTTCAGCATCATCCCGCTCCACCGTGCGGGCATCGAGATAGTCGCGGTAGGCGCCAATCCCCTCCCCGCCCCCCATGACTTCTCCGGGAGGCAAGAGCGCGCAGCGCTCCAATGGCCCCTCCTCCGCCTGCTGCTGCCGGACGCACGAGGCCAGCATCGCAACGTGAGCGTCAATCCAGGCAAGGGACAGGAGAAGTGCTGGATCGGTCGACGGCTGGTTGTCGCCAATTGATGGGGATTGTGAAGCTGCCTTATCTTCACTCACCGACGCCTCCCGTTCTCACCCGTGACGAAAGGACAATTGGTGGCTATCGTCAGAATCAATGAAGATTCTGAGCTATCAACGTCGTCGCGTAGTGGGGCCGAGCGAGGCTATTTCGCCAGACCTCATCAATGGCTTCCATGCGGGATCTTCGTCAAATCATCTGGCATGAAAGGCCAGGGCATAAGCCTGATTTCGGACCATGAGGTGGAAGGAGGCATGTGGATGGCAAGCTCGCCGGACGAAGACCCCAACAACCTCAAGCCCGGCGAGCCCACAACCTGATCGGAGTACGCGATCAGGGCCGGGATCAACCGGCACGCTGTCCGACGCAAGAGCAATGCCAGAACGCCCGTCCCAAAATGGGACGGATACCGGGGGAAAACGCCCGCGCAGGGTTATGTTGCAGACTTGCTAATATTACGGTCGCGCCGGTCGGCTCGCCGCGGATGAGTCGGCCAGGCCCGGCGGCCAGTCAAACAACACCCCAACGACGACTGCCGGGCCGCTTCGTTAGCTGTAGTCGACGAAATATCGCCTTTGCGCTAAATTGGTTGCAACCAAGCCTGTTGGCCTACGCCGCAGGCGGCCGCGCCGGTCCTGTGGTGTACCACTGGAACTCGACTTCCTTCCGGTAACGTCCAGCACTGCTTCCCCGATTAGGTCTCTATAAAAAGCCCGCCGCCCCATTCACGGCAGCGGCGGGTCGATCTAGCCTGTTGGGCGGGATCTGCGGCATGCGAAATTGAGGGAAAATCACGCGCCGCTATTACAAACCTTTGTGGATCGCTTACGTTCCCCGGTGCGCTTCTGCTCATCGATCATCCACCTTTGGCTTTGCTGCAGCTGTATTGCATCGCCGCGCACTTGGCGCATTTCAGCTTAGTCATCTGCCATTGCTGGCGCATCAGCCCGAACCGGTCCCGAAGCTTGGCGAGATCGAGCACCTGATGATGGTTGCAGAGGCGGGTGGTGGCAATGAGCGATCACCGTCATCTTGCCATCGATCAGTGATTGAAAAGTCCGGCCCCTGCCCATCGATTTGATATTACGCGGCTCATGTCATCCCGCCAACCCGAGGGGCCTGACAAACGATCGCGTCGAGGATCGCCTCATAGGCGCTGCCGGTATCTTCCTCGATCTCGGTGCTGCCGATGCCTGCTGCCTTGGCGTCCGCGAATAGCTTTTGCGTCAAATCGGCAACCGAGATGATATCGGCGCCGGCCGTCTCGGGGACGTTTTTTGACATCCACTCGTGGAGGAAGTTTATGCCGCGCGTGCTCATCGAGCCTTAAGCTCGCGAGCGGTCGTCGGTTCCGACCGGCCGGCTATTGTTTTCTGGCAACCACTAAGAAATTCTGAGCAAAGCGTCCTGGGACGCCAGCTCTCCTGCATATCGTCTCAACAGGCCCGACCAGCGTTTCGCAGAGCCTTGGTAGCAGCCACCCGGGTCGCGGCAAAAACCCATAGCCGATGACACTTTCGACGACAAACCCGTTGGAGACGAGCATCTGGCGATATGCGTGGATGCTCAACGTACTGCGAACCACGCGCCCCTGAAATCGGTTGAGAAAGCGGCAGGCCAGCCCCATCGGCGAGGTTGCGTTCATGTGGACGTTCGAAACCAGCAACCCACCGTCGTTCAAATGCTCATGAATGGCCGACAGTGCGTCCCGCTTAAGAGTGTCTTCAGCGTTCAAGAAGAATCGAAAAGCTGTAACCACGTCGAATCTTCTGGAAAGGGGGGCAACCGTCAGATCGGCTTCCACCAGCTTGACGTTGCCCGGAACCCGCGCGCAAGCAAGCATGGATCGAGACACGTCGACGCCAACGACCTCACCGAACAATGGGCCTGCAACAGCTGCGACGCGGCCCGTGCCGCACGCGAAGTCGAGGCAGCTGCGACCCGGCCCGCCAAGAGGGCTGAGAATGCCTTCCACCAGGGGGCGTTCGATCCGCGACCACAAGGCAGCATAGTAGCCGGAACGGAAGGTTTCGGCGTAATCGGTGCCGTAGCCTGGCTTTTGATGGCTCGATCGGTAATCGCTATAAGCGCTCCCCTCGAATGACCGCTCGGTCAACACATCACCATGAGAACCGCCCATCACAACAACCTCCGTTCTGGGCTTGCCAATAGATTTCACTCGTCTTGATTGATCCTCAAGCGGTGACGGCTGGGTCGTCGGAGGTTTGAGCGTGGGCGAGTCCTGCCAGCAACGCGAAAACCACTGATGCTGCTATTATCCGCATGGCGCTTTTCCAAGGAAAAGCCCGCGTCGCCGCGGGCTTGCTGCGGCAACTTCGTTGGCGTTACCTTTGATCCTGTCCGATGTGCTTCCCATGTTCAACTCCTGTGTCCGATTCTCACACACTCCGACAGAGAAGCTGCTCATCGGTAATCGGTTCCACTTTCCCGAAAGCCCGTCGGTCAGGCGAGGGGCAAGCGTGCTATGCCGGGAACGGACGACTACCCTGTTCTAAAATCGCGGAGCAGGGAGACCGATCCGCTTAACAAGACCGTTCGAGCGAGGATCGCCCTAGAAGTGTGCGCTGCCTATTGGCTCGCGCCTTGCAGTGTTTGAATGTGTCCGCCCAGGCTCGATAGGCGCCCTCATCGCCTTGGCTCCACGCGCTGAAAGCGCGCCATGCGGCGAAAGAAGATGCAGGCTGCTCGAACAGTGATCCGATCGACTGATCGCCGGCGGGCCACCAGGCAGGCTGATCGCTTGCCGCTTCATGCGTGAGACGATGCAGATCGGCCAAGGCCGAGCGGAGGTGCGGCAGCGGAAATTCGCAAAGGTCGGTGTTGTCGCTCGCCTCCCGAAGGATGACCGCAAGTTTGGCAACGACGCCCGCCAAGGATTGCGCAGGCGTCGCCGCAAGCTCAGCCAACAAGGCATCGGCCTTTTCGGCCTCGCCTTGCTCCGCCGTCCGGACATCGAGATAGTCAAGGTCGGCCTCAATCCCCTCCCCGCGCCCAACGATAGAGGATGTGTCCATAGGGGGTCGTTTGTGATGACCGAGGTCTCCCCAACGATTGGGTAGATCCAGAGTCCAAGGATTGAAAGGAACACGATCGGAGCCACGAACAGGGTTGCTCCTTTGAGGGAAGACGCAAAAGCGCAGGATATTCCCGGCCAATATCGCTGAAGCCGTGGCCATGTGATGGACCACACGAAGACATAACTCCAAAGATAGGCGAAGAACCACATGTGTTCCAGGCGAAGGCCGGAGATCACGAAGCCTCCCGGAACTCCCAGTATGACACGTCCGGAAAAGCGTTGAACTGGGATAAGTATATTTGCGAAGGGACGATCAGGAAAACACCCACAACCAAAGGCGGCAGCAGTTGCCGTGTCCGCGACCTCCGGATTTCGTCGACAGATTTCCTTTCAAGAAGAGAGTAGCCGGCTGATCGATCTAATTGCCGTTGGATCTCATCCCTGGCGAATGAGCCTGCTTTTTTCATATCGGGTCTGGTAACGGGCGCGACGAGCTTCAAGACCATGTTTCGCCGGGACGCAAGCGCTATCTCCTGAACGGACGACGCACTAGGTGTCCTGCTCGCAGAGTGCGTGCCGGGGGATGCATGGCCGCAGCATTCACCAATTTGTCCGTCGAAGCCGACGTCGTAAGACTGCCTGGACGCGGGCAAAGATGTCTTGGTTCACCGCTTTCGTGACCGATGGATGAAAAATTTGCAATGCGTGGCGGATCGTCGAGCCCCAAGGCTGGTGGCGGAATCGACTCCGCAGACGAGCAACCTGCAGGGCGCCCGCTATCGTCTCCGGATCCGGAAGCTCGTGCTTATCCTCAATCAGGCTCCAAGTCAGATGCTTGAGATCAATGGTTTCCCGGTCAACGTCATCAAAGGTTGTAGAAGCAGTGACGCTCGAATGGTTCGTCGCATCGTAGAAGATTAAGCCATCTTCAATCATAACCATGTCTCCGTGGCGGGCAAGATCGATGAAGAATAGTTGATCTACCCCGGCTGTGATAGACTTGTATGTCCGCATAAGGCAGCCGTTTTGAACAACGATGCTGTTGACCAACAACGATGATGGGATAATCCCAAATGAGCGCGTCGTGCGGACCAAATAAAGATCCTTCAAGGTTTGCTGACTCGAACAGACTGTGACGTGCTTCTTACCGGGACGAGCCGAACGGAGTTTTACTCGGTCATCTTCGACTCTATTTGTGGCGCAGGTTATGAATGCTGCAGAGGGATACTGTTGAGCCACCTGTGCAAATGTCCCCAGCGCTTTTGGCGCCAGCCAATCGTCGTCATGCAACAACTTGATCCAGCTTCCACGGCAGGCCAGCATGACGTTATTGGTATTTTCCACTTGTCCCCGACCCCGACGGTTTTCGACAATGCGGATGCGAGGGTCTGCCCGCGCGTAGTCAGTCAACATGGCCCATGTCTGTCCGTCTGGCCCCTCATCGTCGCTGACGATCAGCTCCCAGTTCGAAAAGTCCTGATGCAAGACGCTATCGATGGCCCGACGAATTGTGTCCGGCCGACGGAAAGTCGGAATGGCTACCGAAATGAAACGGCTTTCCGCAACATCGGCGGGTTCGGATATGTGCGGCTGCGGTGGCTTCGTGCTGTTCTCCCTCATTCAACCAGCTCTGTTGTTGTGCACACTCCATCCGATTGCGCGTCGCGAGTTAAGAGAAGGAGAGAGGCGGCCGCGCTCAAAGCAAATCCGACCGCACCGCCGGCTGCCATCAGATAAATCACGTGCAACGGTTGCCAGCCGGCGTGAACACCGACCGCGAGCGGTCCAAACATAAGCAACGTCCGGGCCACCTCAACCAGAAGCCGCACCTCCTGTCGCCGCAGGATGGTCGGGACCATTTGAAGCGGTGTCGCCAGTGCCTGCGCCGCCCCCATGCACGCGAGAGCGCTCATAATCTGTCCCGCGACCATCCAAGGCTCGCCCAAAAGTGGAACGACAAAATAAGGGGCGGCAAGGCCAAGCCCCAATATTGGTAGGGCAATCACGCCGGCCGCGAGAATCAGCAGGCCGCGGGCGGTGCCGAGCAGACTCCGGTCGTTACGCCCTTCATTCGCTATAGCAACAAAAACATTGCCGAGGGGATTTGCGATCAACGCGATTGGCGCGGTCACGAAGCGCGCGGCGACTCCGAAAAATCCCGCGAAACTGGCACCAAACAGCGATCCAATGAGAATTGCGGGAAGGTTGATGATTGTGAAGCCCGCGAGGGCTGCGGGAAGGTCGAACAAAGGAAACTTGTATTCTCGTCTGGCCGCAGCGACTACGGTCAGCCACGGGGCTCGGACGATGCCAGACGCATCCTCCCAACTCAGGATGCGGGTGCCGATTACTAATATGAGCACTGCCTGGCTGAGGATATGTGCATAGGCCATCGCCTCACCTCCGAGTTGGGCGACGCCAAAGATCAATTGCAGAAATGCCATGGTCGCCGGTTGGATCACGCGTCCAATGGCGAAGTCGCGTACGTAACCAAAGCGCAGGCTCCAGCAGCTCATGGCTTCGGCGATGGCCGCGCCGGCCATCCCGATTGGAACGAGCCAGACAAGATGGCTGAGCCGCCCCGGCGCGACGCGCAACAGCAGATATCCAGCCGCCAAGGTCGTAACCGACGTGACGAAGACAGCCAAGAGAACGAGTTTGAACGCCACCTGCCCTCGAACCTTGTTCTCAACGACGTAGATCGAGGATTCGAAACGAAGCGCCGCGATGGAGCCGAGGATATTTACGATCGACAGATAGATTGTGAAAATACCGAAATCGGCTGGCGAATAAAGTCGAGCCAGCAGAGGGATGGCAGCGACCAGAGTGAACTGGCCAATGATCGCCATGGCCGAGACGCCCCCCGCAACGCGAATAATGGTGCGGATCGGGCTTGGCGTTGCGCCGGCCATTACTTTCGCGATCATAGTGAACGTCCCAGGCGTCGGAAAATCGTTTCTGGACATGTGCGATCGCGCCTATGCAAACGACCTTTCGCTTTTTCAGATTCTTATAATCGGTTCCGGGCCTCACAATCATTCATTCGTATGATGTCGACCAGATCGGGAAGCTTCAGTACTACAGAGGTTTTCGTTCATATGTCCCGAAAACTTGATCCAGAGAGGAACTACCTCCGGGCGCGACAAAGGTGGAGACAATATTGCGTGGCTTCTCCCGACACCCAATCAGCTTGGGCCATAGTCTTGATTAATTGTGACTGACGTTGGCCATATCCAGCGTTGGCCCACAATCGCACAATGGAGAAGATGTGGTGCGCAAGCTCCGCCATTTTGGCGACCGCCTCCGCGAAGAGCCTGACAAATTCAGGTTTGTGCTGTCTCGCGCGCTGTGGGTGACCGGATTGTGTCGCTTGATTACTTTCAGTTTCCCCGCAGGCTACAGGATGCGCTTTTATCCCAGCGCGATCTCCGCAGGACTCTGGCGGGACAGGAATTTTCGTTCCGAAGACGCTGATTTCGTGGCAGGATACCTTCGGCCGGGCGAAACCTTTGTCGACGTGGGTGCAAATGTGGGCCAGCTCAGCCTCGTGGCCGCGCGGCGTGTTACGTCGTCCGGACGAACCATCGCTATCGAAGCGCACCCGCGCACCTGCAATTTCCTGCGTGGCAACGTCCGCCTCAATGGTTTGCCCATCGAGATCCACAATGTCGCCGTGGGCAGTGAATGCGGCGAGCTGTTCTTTACCAATTTTCGTAGCGACGACATGAACTTCGCCTATGCAGCCTCGCCGCGAAACGGCTCTGCACTACGTGTTCCGGTCGCTACCCTGGATTCCATCATCGGCGAACGGCCCGTGGATTTGCTGAAAGTCGATGTTGAGGGATTTGAGTGCGACCTTCTCCGGGGCGCCGCGCAAACACTCCACAACTGCCGATGTCTTTACATTGAAGATTCCGAGCCCAATTTGCGGCGAGCCGGCAGTTCGCGGGTAGAGCTATACGATCGCCTGAGCGAGGGGGGATTCGAGCTGTTCCATGTCAGGGGGAAACGATTGGAGCGGGTTTCGGTGCAAGCGGCAGGCCCACTTACTGAGAATTTGATTGCTGTTCGCGGGTCCGACCTGCCGGACGCGCTCGCCCGGACCGGTTTTTGCCTAGCGTGAACGTCGTTCGGTTTGTGACGTTGTCACGCATCAGCCATTTGGAAACGGGCACGGTTGGACGGTCGCGCCAGGATAGTACGGTCATCATTCATTCTAACGATGCAGCGGCCGATGCGGTCCCGTACGACACGCAAAAGCTGGTCAGCAAGATGGGGGCCGTTTTGGAAGCGTTTGAGCATCGGCGCTCTGAAGGCTCGCCTGCCCATGCCTTGCCATCCATTCCGGGTGAAGGGAGAGAACAGGACGTGGCGATCGCCTGGAATAGCGATCGGGACCATTCGACGTGGAGACAGCCATCAGCGCGCGCCCTTGATAAGGACGGTCCGACAAGCCATCCTTTTGAAAGAATGAGCGACAGTTTTTCAGATGCGCCGGCGTTCGAGCATCTGCAGCGGGTTGTCCAAAAGCATCCGGACAAGATCGCACTTAGTGATGGCATGACATCGCTGACTTTCTTGACATTGTTGCATGCTGTCCAGAACCTCGCCCGCGTGATCGCCGATGCGGTTTCACCCGGCGAGGCTGTCGGACTTCTTCTCGGCAACGCGATCTGGCACCCGGTGGCCATGCTTGCCGCCATGCATGCCGGCAGACCCGCGGTGCCACTCAATCCCAGGGATCCTTTGCCACGCCTTGCCGCCATCGCGACGGGCGCACGCCTGAAGGCAATCGTGAGGGCCGGGACAGGCCAACCAGACGGCTGGCCGGATGCCGTACCGCTGCAATGGATCGATCCGTCTCAAGGCGTCACCGAAACGGCACCCGACAAATCCCCCCTTGTGTCATCGGGTACGTCCGTCGATTCGCCGGCAATCGTTCTCTACACATCGGGCAGCACCGGAACACCGAAGGGGGTTGTAAATAGCCAGCGCGCGCTCCTCCAGCGCGTTCAACAATACGTCAATGCCGGCCATATCGGTTCTGATGATGTATTCATGCCGCTGACCGGGCCTGCAACCATCGCGGGATGCCGCGAAATGATGACCCCGATGCTCTGCGGTGCCACGTTATACCTGTTGGACGTCGAAAGGGCAGGCATTCGCAGTACTCGCGAGCATTTCCAGAAATGGAAAGTCACCGTCGCCTATATCGTACCGACCTTGCTGCGCGTATTGCTGAACAACTCTGCGCCCGACGCGTTTTCTTCGCTGCGGATTGTTCGTGTTGGAGGAGAAAGAGTCCTCTGGTCCGACATCGACCTCCTCCGCAACGCTGTTCCAGAATCCTGCTTCATCCAGATAAGCTACCTGTCGACCGAGACCACAGGAGCTCAGTGGTTCCTGCCAAGACATTATCGGGAACAAGGTGCAACCGTGCCGGTCGGCTTCATCCTGCCTGGCATTGAGTTCGCTGTCGTTGACGAGAACGGATGCGAGGCTGCTCCAGGATTAGAGGGCGAGTTGCTGATCAGGAGCAGATACACCGCCCTTGGATATTGGGATGGCGGGAGACATGTTCCTCTTCCGGCGAGCCTGTCCGCCCCGCGGACTCGCGTCTTCGCAACAGGCGACCTGGTCAAAGTGGACGATGCCGGTCTGATGTGGATCGTTGGACGCAAAGGGCGTCAGATAAAGATCAACGGGCGGCGCGTCGAGCCGGCCGAGCTGGAACTTGTTTTGCGGCGCGCTCCCCGCGTGCAGGATGCCGTCGCGGTTGTATCGGACACGAATGAACTGGTGGCCTTTGTCGTTCCAGCTGAAGACGCAGGCAGGGATCTCATCCCCGAATTGCGCGACTTGGTCAGACAAGCGCTGCCCGCCGCCGTCCATCCGACACGACTGCATGGTCTTGCCGAAATCCCACGACTCCAGGGCGGGAAGGTCGATGGAATCAGATTGCGGGAGCTGGATCGCGCGCTGCGTGAACGAAAAGGAAGCCAGGACGCTCCGAGCGCCCGGCTGCCAGCGGGTTCCCTTGCCGTCGAAGAGACGGTCGGGACCGTTTGGGAAAGGATACTCCAGGGCAAGGGAGCGGGAAGCAGCCGCTGGGATGAAGCCGGCGGCGACTCGCTGAAGCTGCTGCAACTTGTGATGGAACTTGAGACGGCCCTTGGCCGGGACCTCAGTTTGGACGCGTTCACCGTCGACATGAGTTTTGCCGACATCGTCAGGGCGGCATCGATCGATGAAACAGCGAGAGGTCCGCTTGTTGAAGCCTCCGATCCGCGTCCCGTTTTGTTCATTGTGCCGGGATCTATCGGCTACGGGCCAAGCCTCGCGGCCTTCGGGGTGGAGATGGGCAATGTCGCCCGGGTTGTTGCGGCGCGCTACGAAGATCTGAACGACCTGTTGAGCGGACAGGGGCCGATGGCCCGGATGGTCGATGCCGTTGTCGCCCAGATCAGCCAGGTCCAGCCTGAAGGCAATGTGAAGCTCATCGGCTATTCGCTTGGCGGCGGCGTCGCTTTCGATGTTGCCAGCAAGCTTGTCGCCGCGGGTCGATCGGTCACGTTCCTGGGAATCCTGGACACCAATATCGGACCTGGGCAACACAGCGTCCGTGAAACTCTTGCCCGCACTGCACAGCGCATTCGGACCCACAGAGTGACCGTTGATCGCATGATGCTACGGGCGCTGGCGAAAATATTTGCCAATCTGGGTGCCGAAGCCTTGCTCGCTCGCGGCATTGATCGATTGAAATGGAAGTCCCTGGCCAGAATACGATTCATCCTGCGTCTCGAACTCGAGGAAATCCTGCGGATGCGCGCGTTCGGCCAGTGGCTCGGGCAACCGAAAACCGCGCTGCCAATAATCGCCACCTTGTTTCGGTGCCCGCGCACCGGCTTTCCATCAGATCTTGGCTGGAGCAAATTCTTTGCCGGTCTTAACGTGGTGCCAATCGTCGGGGGACATCTGGACATGCTCGTTGAGCCCCACCTCAGTCACAACCGCCCCCTGATAGAGAGCGCCTTCCTGACGAGCGGCAGGTGAGAGCGGAGGATTTCTGGTTCATCGTACCTTTCAAGCCTGGTCGTTTCGAATCAAAAGAGGAAATCGGATGACACTCCATTACACATCAGGTGGATCAGCCGCAGAAATCGCAACAGCCGGCTTCAATCTGGTTGACGTTTCATCCGTCGAGCAGCTCAACGCTCTGCCAGCCGGGATGAAGGGCTTGGTCTGGCTCGACGAGGCTAACGGGGCATCATTGTCCTTCATCCAGAAAGTCACCCCCTTCATCGGCAATCCGAAGCTATTTGGCTTCTTCCTCGCCGACGAGCCGGATCCCACCGGCAAATGGGGTGTCTACGCAACCGCCGACAACCTGAAGGCGGAGTCCGACTGGATCCATTCCAATTTGCCAGGCGCCAAGACCTTTATCACCATGATGAACATGGGGTCTGCCGCGAATCCGGACTTTTCGAACACATTCAATCCTGCCAACACGCATATCGATTACTACGGAGTGGATCCCTATCCGGTGCAAACTGGAACAAGTGCGGTCGACTACAACATGATCGACAGAACCGTGGCGGCAGCCGTGGCGTCGGGCGTCCCGAACAGCCAGATCGTTCCCGTCTATCAGACGTTTGGAGGCGGCAACTGGACCACCGATACGGATGGCAAATTTGTCGTCCCTTCCACGTCCCAGATGCAGACAATGATGGATCATTGGGACCATCTGGTTCCGTCACCCGCCTTCGACTACGCGTATGCCTGGGGTTCGCAACAAGGCGACACAGCGCTTGGAAACTCGCCGGAACTGCAAGCCTTTTTCCTTAAACATAATCTCCATAATGTCGATGATCTCCCCCGTCGATAACGTTCTAAGTCGGAGGATCCAATGAGCCATCCTGCGTTCCAGAACGAGTTCGGAAACGACGTTGAGTTCGGGGAAATCGTTTCGATCATCGGCTGGTACAACGATGAAGAGTTCGGGGCCAGGGTGAAAGAGCGAGCGTCTGATAGTCGTTGCCGAGACCTAGCCTGTCGAAGCATGGCTCCGGCAGCCAACGTCAAGAAACAATTTGCCCCGCCGGCAGCAACCGTTATGCGGGATGCCATGCCTTTCGTCTCCCGTCACGGAAACACAGAAAGATCATTCGCCTTGGATGGCCTCTGGTTTGATGCCGGCTTGAGAGACGAGCCTTCGCGATGAAGCAGGTCTTTGTCGAAGCAATCGGCAGCAAGGTATCAAGTATCGGTTTTGGCTGCGCTTCGCTTGGTTCGCGCATCGGAGCGCGCCAGGGAATCGAGACGCTCGAACGCGCCTACGAAGCGGGGGTGACCTGGTACGACGTGGCGCCTTCATATGGCGACGGGATGGCTGAATCGATCTGGGGCGAATTTGCATCCAGGAAGCGCGATCGCGTCTGCGTCTGCACCAAGGTTGGCATGCGTCCGCCGAATACGCCCACCGCCATGCGGCTGCTGAAGCCGTTGTCGCGGATGGCTATCGCGGTGGTTCCGGCGCTTAAGCAGTACGCTTCAAGAGTGCGCCCCACGCCTTTCAAGGTGCCGCTGTCCGCGGAGTTGATAAGATCAAGCGTCGAGGAGAGCCTGGGGCGTCTTCGCACGGACTATGTCGATGTCCTCGCACTGCATCGTGCGACCGCCGAAGAACTTGTTCGCGAGGATATCATCCGGGCCGTGGAACGCGTGGTTCAGGACGGGAAAGCCCGGGCCATTTCGGTCGCGGGAGACCTCGAGGCTGGAATGACGGCTCTCAAGGAATCGCTGCCTTATCGGTTGGTGCAGATTGCCAATACTCCGCTGAAGCCAAACCTCGCGAAGTTGAAGGCGCGCGCTCACCGGCACAGGACGTTCGTAACGCACGGGACATTCTCGGGCCTCGATCGAATCGTCGCGAAATTCAATACGCGGAAGGAAATACTGGCCGCTCTTGGTGACCTCGGATACCGCGGTAGTCCCAACGAAGTTGCTATCGCATTTCTCGCCGATTACGCATTCGCGACGAATTCGGCCGGCGTCACCCTGGTCTCCATGTTCAAGAAGGAGCATCTCGATTTCAATCTGCGGCGACTGAAGAGCGATCCAACCCCCGAGCACCTAAATGCCGTCGCTGCCGCGCTCGATATGGGTGTGACAGACCGATCGACGGGCGAACCCCCAGGATTCTCCAACGACAGTTTCCAAAATCGCTGACAGCTTTTAGAAGGCGGCCCACAGCGGCATGGCGATGCGACATTTACCTGATTGAATTCGTCTGCTGACGGTGAAAAATGACGCTCAACTAGCTAGTTTCCGTCCATAAATGCGCGTATTTTACAGCGTTTACAATCGCTTGTCCGCGGATGACGGAGGGTTGAGGGGAACGTGAAGGGTCGTCAAGGCACCCTTCCAGGGCATCGAAGGACGGCGACGGCCAGCACATATTTGAGGTCAGCCGAGCCTTTCTCGCCCGGCGGCGTGCCGACCACGATCATTTGGATCCGCCATGCCTGACCGCGGCGCGGCATTGTTGTGAAGGTGATGCGGCGGGAGGCATGGTTCTCCCTGACAAGGCTTTCGAGCCGGTTCGAAATCGGTACGATGCCTTGGATGAGCCACTCGATCTTGTCAGCGTCAATATCGACGCACATCATCTGATGCCGACTTCCGCCAGCACCGCCGCCTGCACGAGGCCAACATAGCCAACTCCAAAGACCGTCAAATTCATCCGGTTTCATTCCTGTTCAACGTGCCGGGCCTTTCTTGGCCTGGCGGGCTCAGAACCGGTTTTTCAGCTCCGGTTACTTGACGCCGCGGGCCAGAGAGCCCGGAAACTGACACAGTCAGGAATTCTTTATATGGCGTCGTCATGCAAATAGGGGACTTAAAAAAAAGACTTTTAACAGACGAAATATTTCCCCATAAAGACTAACAAGATTTTTCACTTTCAAAGAAAATCCCTGCGAAAGGTAGTGTAATCTTCGAAAGAGTTAGGTTAATATATTAGTATCAATCATCTATATGTTGAAACGGTGTCAAGGGTATTCGCGTAAATATTTCCGGCCGTGAGACGGCTCAGCCGTCGATCAAAGATTCTATCAACGAGTGCCGGTATTTGATTATGCGCTAATGTACGCCTTCCGGTAAGCAGGGGTCGGGGCGTTGTCGAATCAAATGAGGAAATCGGATGACACTCCATTACACATCAGGTGGATCAGCCGCGGACGTCGCAACGGCCGGCTTCAATCTGGTTGATGTTCAATCCGTCGACGAACTCAACGCGCTGCCAGCCGGGATGAAGGGCTTGGTCTGGCTCAACGAGGTCGATGGAACATCATCGTCCTTCATCCAGAAAGTCACCCCCTTCATCGGCAATCCGAAGGTCTTTGGCTTTTTCCTCGCCGACGAGCCGGATCCCACCGGCAAATGGGGTGTCTACGCAACCGCCGACAACCTGAAAGCGGAGTCCGACTGGATCCATTCCAATTTGCCAGGCGCCAAGACCTTTATCACCATGATGAACATGGGGTCTGCCGCGAATCCGGACTTTTCGAACACATTCAATCCTGCCAACACGCATATCGATTACTACGGAGTGGATCCCTATCCGGTGCAAACTGGAACAAGTGCGGTCGACTACAACATGATCGACAGAACCGTGGCGGCAGCCGTGGCGTCGGGCGTCCCGAACAGCCAGATCGTTCCCGTCTATCAGACGTTCGGAGGCGGCAACTGGACCACCGATACGGATGGCAAATTTGTCGTCCCTTCCACGTCCCAGATGCAGACAATGATGGATCATTGGGACCAGCTGGTTCCGTCACCCGCCTTCGACTACGCGTATGCCTGGGGTTCGCAACAAGGCGACACAGCGCTTGGAAACTCGCCGGAACTGCAAGCCTTTTTCCAGCAACACAATCTAAGCAGTGCCGCAGGCACTCCCATCACGTCTGATACCTCCAGTCCTCCCAGCACCACTGTTGCCCTCGGTGCTCCTACCACCCCCAGTGCTCCCAGCACCTCCAGTGCACCGAGCGCTCCATTTGGCGACAATCCCAGCGATGGTAGATATCATCACATTAATGGTGCCGATTTGCCCCACGCAGTCCAGAGTGCCGATCATGTCGCCAATGCCAGCCAGGGGGTGACAGAATCGGCTGGCGGCAGAGGCCCGGTGAGCGTCGTCGACGGCAGCGATGCCTTCGTATTCAGCACCGCTCCCGCGGCCGGAAATGCGGACAGGGCTCCGGACTTCAGCGTCTCCCACCACCAGCCTCACCTCGACCACGCCTTGGGCCTTCGCACGGACGCCCCGACAGCCGCGCTTTTCGCCGATCCAGGCGCGCAACATGGTGGCGACCACATCATCTACAACAGTTCTACCGGAGCGCTTTCTTTCGATAGCCATGCCAGCAGTGAAGACTCGCATCATATAGCGTTCGCCCATTCCCCAGGTCTCTTCATGACTTGAAAGAGTCTTTTTAGAAGTGTGAACCGGCCTTATTGTGGGTAATTGTCAATCCGAGTTGTCGTTCTGTAATCGTCGGGCATGGTCCTTTCCGAGGTCAGATGCTTCATGATGATATCGGGCGCTTCAACATCTGCAACGAAGTTCGAAGTCGACGTCAGCCGGTTCAACGAGATCACCAGGACCACCGTCCGGCGGGGACATCACGGGTTCCGGGAACGGCCCAATTGGAATCGACTCGCGGATCTGTCGCCATCTTTCGCTGCCCCACTCAAAGCTGGTGCCATCAAGCCAGAGGCAGCGGATCAGAACGGCGATCTTCCAGCGACCGCCATCTTTGCCTTCTTGAATCCGCTCCGCCTCGGAGGGGTAGGTTCGCAACAGCCAATCGCCCCAGCGTGACACGCGGCCACTGATGGCCTTTTCACCCGACTGCTTTCGTCGCAGAGTCAGGCCGAGGTAGGCTCCACCGCCGCCGGCGACTTCATAAGGAGCGCCAAAGCGAGATCTCCTGGCGAATCTCAAATCAGAGGCGTCGCGTCAGCGCTGATTGCTCAAAGGGCCTTCTCTGTCGGTCGAGCAAGCATTCAGATCTGCTTGAACCGGCCTTTCGGAACCACGTGCAAAGCAAATTCTCGCGACCCTTGGACGACACCAATTTCCAGACAGGCTGAGAGGACGAGGACGCCTTCATCCTGCTCGGCCGCCTCGCCGGCGGGCTCGAGGAAATTCCAGCCATCCCAGCAACCGTCCCCGGTCGCGAGCAGATGCCCGACCTTCGCCGCCCGCATTGCCTTTAGCAACGGCGCGCCCTCGAATGTGCCCCCGTAGAACACCAGGTCGATGTCTTTTGGAAAGCTTCCGACCAAGGCGCCGAACTCGGTGGTTCCTTCCTCTACAGCGATGTCCTGCACGATACTGCCTCCGCGGCGCCGAAAGGCGTGGACAAACTCGTCGGTCATTCTGTGTCCGTAGGCGGTGTTGGTTCTGACCACGACAGCGCGCCGTTTCCCCATTTCAGCGGTCAGACGGTCGGATATGATGGACGCGGTGACGTCGTCGCGGCTTGTGAAGCGGAACACATTGTTCCAGCCCGAATCCGTCAGCCTCAGGTTGGAAAGGATGGGCGAAATCAGCGCCATCGACGCATCGCAATAGCGCTGCGCCACGGCGAGCGCGACGTTGCTGTTGTAGTGCCCGACTATGCCCAGCACGCCGTCATCGGCTATCAAGCTTGATGCGCCCTTGGCGCCCTCGGCCTCGTCGCCTTTGTCGTCGCGCCTGATCGCCTCAAACAGGATACCGTCAGGCGTGTCGTTGGCGTCCTCGACCGCCAGTCCAACTGCCTGCGCCATCTCGATCCCGAGATCGGCAGGACGTCCCGTTAGCGGGGCGACGACCCCGATCCTCATCCTTTTGCGATCGCCGCTGCGGTTTTTGGTGGCGTCGACCATGAGGCGGCCTCCTTGTGAGTGGAATTGCGGTTGGCAACCAGCAGGCAGGCCACGGAAGCGACAACGAGAAAGCCTCCGATCACGGTGGTTACGCTGACCTCTTCACCAAGAAATGCCCAGCCGAGGAACATCGCAATCACGGGATTGACGAATGTGTAGGTCGCGACAAGGGCGGGCGAGATCTTCTTGAGCAGCCAGATGTACGAACCGAACGCCACCACCGTACCGGCGAGCGTGAGGTAGCTCCAGCCAAGGAAGGATGACAGCGAAATCTGCTCCACGGCTCCAATCGGTTCGCCTCGCGCCAGGCTCAAAAACATCAGCGCCGCGCCGCCGGTGATCAATTCCCGGCCGGCAAGTGCCACCGACGAACCCTTGTTGTTGTGTCCTTCAGCAATGAGCGTACCAAGCGCCCAAGAGGCGGACGCCATCAGCAAGAGCAAGATGTCGGACAGATGGAGCGCGGCGGGACCGGCGACGCTGCGCCATGCGACAAGGACGACTCCGAGCAGCCCGGGGAGCAGCAGCAAAATGGTCCTGACAAGAGGTTTGTCCGATCTGCCGAGGATGCTTCTGCCGACGATGATCCAGAATGGGATCGTCGCCAGGAGCAGTGCTGCAAGGCCGGACGGCATGCGCTGCTCGGCATAGGCCAAAACACCGTGACAGCCTACGAAGAACAGCACGCCACAGAGGCTCGCGCGGATCCAGGACCGGATCGAACCGCCGTCGTCGGCTTTGGCCTTCGAATACGCCAGCAGGATCACTCCGCCGACAATCGAGCGCGTACCCATCAGCGCAAATGGTGGGATGGTTTGGACAGCGACCGCGAGCGCGAGATATGTCGAGCCCCATATGAGATATATGGCGGCAAATCCGCACACGATCGCAAGCTTTTCTCTTGAAGAACCGGTCATCGGGCTTATAACCATTTAACAGGTTAGGTAAGGTTAAGCGGCATGAGCCCGATTGGTTCCACCAGCTCTCCAAAATCAAGTGTCACGCGCGTTGCGAAGCACCATCTCGCGAACGAGGATCTGGCGATCCGCTTTGTGAACACGGCGGCCTGGAGGTTGCGTTCGGACGTTGAAGAGCGGCTCCCTGGCCCGGAAGCTCTGCTGGACTGGTTTCATGCCAACGACTTGCTTTCCCGTGGCGAACGAACTGCGTTGCAGAGGGCCTGGAAATCCGACGTCGAGGCTGCCAACTCCCTTTGTGAGAGCGCGATCGCTTTGCGCGAACTGATCTACAATCTGTTGATTGCGCGGATCGGTGGCCAGACGCCGCGCACCAAGGACCTTGAGGCCTTCAATAATTTCCTGACCGCTTGCGGGGCGGGCGCAACCCTCGTTTGGCGCGCAGGCGACTACGGTTGGCGCGCGACAAAGGGCATGGCGAGCCTTCTAACTCCGATCACCCTGTCGGCTGCTGAGCTGCTGACGGGAATCCGCTCAGGCAAAGTCAGGCAGTGTCAGGATGATAGAGGGTGCGGCTGGCTTTTTGTCGACGAGAGCAGAGCCCAGAACCGCCGATGGTGCTCGATGGGAGATTGTGGAAATCGCGCGAAGGCGCATCGCCACTATCAACGAGCAAAGGGGCATGACCTGAAGTCAAATTAGCCGACCTGCTCGACCGACAATGTCCCAGCCGGCAACGGCCTAATCAATGTTTTGGCGGAGACCGACGGATCGAGCCAAGCGGCCCAATCCTTCCGTTCGAGAATGACGATTTGACGGTCATGATAAGGGGCGATGTCCGGACCGGGCTCCATCGTCAGCATCGTGAATGCCTCACCGACATCATTCGCCTCGCGCCAGATGCCGGCAACGCAAAAGACTCGCTCTCCACGCTTGGTGAAGAGCCACTTGTCCTTGCGCTTCTTCCCCTTTTCCTTCGGGTCGGTGAATTCGTAGAAGCCGTCGGTTGGAATCAGACAGCGGTTTGATGTGAACTCGCGGCCATCCGATCGGAAATTGTAGACGGGCCGCTTGTTTTGCCCTGGCCAACTCCATCGGCGCTGGACCAGATCACCCTCGCCCTCGGCGCCGTCGACCGTCCGGATGATCGGCCCGACATCCGTAATCTTGATATCCTCGCGCGCCTCGATGTTCGGCGCGCCTTCGCTAAAGCGGATCTTGATCTTGAGATCTGCGAAGTCCTCCACGATCGAGGCGACGTCCACCATCAGCCGATAATCATTGCACATGGGTCACCCGTCTCTTGGCGTTGCCCGGCAATCATGTTCCGGCTATGTTCATTTTACCATGCGCGCAAGAGTTTTCGCTGAACGCCGCGTCATCATAAGGCGCTATGGCGACGATGTTGAGATGCTTGAGTTGCCGTGGGGACTTCAGCCAAGGAACCAGGCGGACGCCCTTTCACGGTCGTGCGTGCGGAGGAGCGCACGTTTCCGAGCCATCGCTGCCTGGTACCGGCGTCCGAATTCCGGTATCGCAGCCAGGGAAAGAACGACAGCTTTCGCCTTGGAAGCGGTGATTGGTTCTATTTCGTCGGCATCTGGCGGCCGGCGACGCGCGATTGGCCGGAAGCCTACGCAATCCTCACGATCCAGGCCTATGACGACATTTCCCCCTATCATGACCGTCAGATGGTTGTGCTGCGCCGGGACGAGCGCTCGGTTTGGCTCGACATGACGCATCCTGAACACGAAGTCCTTCGCCCCCTTCCAGGAGCAAGTCTTGCGATTTCGCATCTGCGCCAGGCTCGCAAACAGGCTGAATTTGCGATCTGAAGATTGTAGGATCTTTCAATACGAGGCTTAGACCCTGGTGAAATGATATTGCAGGCAAATGGTCCCTGAACGCGGCGCCGACCCTCGCAAGATCATCCATGTCGACATGGATGCATTCTATGCGTCGGTCGAACAGCGCGACAATCCAGAACTGCGCGGCAAGCCGCTTGCCGTCGGCGGCGCCGCCGCCCGCGGCGTGGTTGCTGCCGCAAGTTACGAGGCCCGAGCCTTTGGTGTTCGCTCCGCGATGCCTTCGGTCACGGCAAAGCGCAAATGCCCCGAACTGATCTTCGTGCCGCCCCGATTCGACGTCTACCGGGCGGTCTCGGCTCAGATCCGAGACGTGTTCGCCGAACACACCGATCTCATCGAGCCGCTCTCGCTTGACGAGGCCTATCTCGACGTGACGCAGAACCGGCTCAACATTTCGTCTGCCACGACGATCGCCGAGATGATCAGGGCGAAGATCCTGGAGGTGACCGGTCTCACCGCTTCCGCGGGCATTTCGTACAACAAATTTCTCGCCAAGATGGCGTCCGACCAGAACAAGCCGAACGGCCAGTTCGTCATCACGCCACGCCACGGGCCGGCCTTCGTGGAAACCTTGCCGGTCAACAAATTTCATGGTGTCGGTCCTGCGACAGCCGCGAAGATGGAGGCGCTCGGCATTGAGACCGGCGCTGATCTCAAGGAAAGGTCCCTTTCCTTCCTGCAGCAGCATTTTGGAAAGTCGGGGCTCTGGTACTATCAGATCGCGCGCGCCATCGACGAACGTGCGGTCGATCCGGATCGGCCACGCAAATCGATCGGCGCCGAGGACACGTTCGCAGCCGACATCGTCGATCTCGAAACATCGCTCGCCGAACTCAAGCCGCTGGTGGCCAAAGTGTGGGGATACTGTGAGGGCAAAGGCATCCGGGGCCGGACCGTCACGCTGAAGATCAAATTTGCCGACTTCCAGCAGATCACGCGCAGCCGGACTGTGGCGGTGCCGATCGAACTTTCCGACTTCGAGCATCTCGCAGCCGATCTCCTTGGATCGGTGTTTCCGGTGCGGAAGGGAATCCGCCTGTTGGGCGTGACGCTTTCGTCGCTGGGCGACGTGTTGCCGCCGGATCAGCGGCAGTTGCGGTTCGAACTCTAGGTATCTCCACGGCCGGGGGAAAAACCAACCGCAGGCTCTCAGTGTCAACGCGCATGCGGATCGATTTCGCGAACGATCTGTGAGGCTTCTCCGTCATACTCGTCGGCCGGCACGACGGTGAGCGACCCGTCGCCGGCCCGGAAGATGATGATGCTGACCATCAGGGTCGTTGCGAGACTGAAGGCGAAGGCATTTGCTTCTGCGAGAGACATCGTCCTGGCTCCTGTTTGGAAGCGGGGATCGATCCCCGCGTGACAGGCGCCCGACGAGGCTGGCCAAAAGGCTGCAATCACCGCAGGGCGAAGCCAAAGTGGCGGCACGCTTTGCGTAGTCCGACCCTTCACGGGTTGATGGCGACAGGCCCTTTGACCAGACCAAGGATTTGCGCCAAGAACGTGGGGATCGATCTATCCGTTGTTGTCAGGACCCTGAGGCATCGTGCGAGGCTCACTGCTCCGCCTGCGTCGCGGCCATGCCAGCAAGTACGCTGACCGAGCCTTTAGGTTCGAAGCGGCGATAGGCGACCCCAGTGACATCGGTCCGTCAGGCGACTGTCACGTCGCGCCAAAACGCATGACCGGGATGCCGAGCCTGCGCGCTTTGTCGGCAAGATTGTCCTGGATGCCGGTCCCTGGGAAATGAACCACGCCGATTGGCATCAGATCCAGCATCGCGTCATTTCGCTTGAAGGGTGCGGCCTTGGCGTGCCGGGTCCAGTCAGGCTTGAAGGCGACCTGCGGCACATTGCGGTGGTGAGCCCATTTCGCGGCGATCAGCTCGGCGCCCTTGGGTGAGCCGCCGTGAAGAAGGACCATATCGGGATGCTTGGCGTGCACCTGGTCGAGCTTGTCCCAAATCAGGCGGTGGTCATTGCAATGCAGTCCACCGGTGAAGGCGACTTTCGGGCCTTGGGGGAGAAATGCCTGGGTGTCGGCAGCCTTCTTGGCGGCAAGGAAGTCACGACTGTCGATCATTGCCGCCGTGAAATGACGGTGATTGACCCTAGAGCCTGAGCGCGGCCGCCAGATCGAATGGGTGTGGCGCTCGAAATGCTCGGCGGCCTGGTCGCGCATCAATTCGAACGCGTTGCGGCGTTCAAGCAGCGTCTGACCTTGGGCAATCAGTTGTTCGAGTTCGACAGACTTGACCTCGGACCCATCCTGTTCACGCTGCAGGCGCTGTTGGCCAAGTTCGTTTTCATCGAGTTCGCGTTCGATCCGCGCGGTCGCGCGATGGAACAGGTTGACCGTACCCCACAATAGTTCCTCGAGGTCGGGCTCAAGGCGTGTGTCGGCCATCGCCACCACGAGAGCATCGAAGATGTCGGCGATGCTGGCGGCGACGACACGTCCCTCGGGAAGCGGGCGCGGATCGGGTTCGTCCTCGAAGGGACGGTAGCCGTAGAGCTGAAGCTCCTGAAGGACGTGGTCGATGGGGGATGCGGGTTGCGGCTCGATATCGGTATCGTGCTCGGTGCTCATGGCGGCTTGCCTTCGCGGGATCGGCCGCGCCCATCGCGGCCTTCATGGCGACGAAGGCGATGGACGATCTGGACTTGCACCCGCAGCGTCAGCGCAGGGCCGCAACGAACGTGGAGGATGGCTGCGCCCGGCTATTTTGCCTCGCGATGGAAAGGCCCGAAGACGGGTCCCGCGCGGCTTGCCGTGAGGGATGGCAAGGGCCGCCGGAAAATAGCCGGGCGCAGCCATTGCCTGTCCGGACCGCCGGCGCCCGATCGCCCTCTGGAAGGCCGTGGACCGGCCTCGAACGAGCGCAGGTCCGCATGCGCAGCCGTGCCACGCAGCTGGCACGCCCGCTTCCTCCCTTTCCGGTCAGGCCCTCAGCGTCATGAAGCGAGCGACGTCTTGCGGCGCGATCTGTACCCGCAGGATCGCCCTCAGGGCATCGGGACCGAGCAGACGCAAATCCTCGTTGAAGTCGCCGAGCCGTGGCGTCAGGACCATCGCCTCGATGCCGGCCGCGTTGGTGCGTTCAATCAGGGTTGCCACTGCTGCGTCGCCTGCCGGATCATTGTCGCGGGCGATGTAGAGCCGCCGCAATGTGTCAGGGAACAGAATTGCGGACAGATGCGCCGCCGACAGCGCCGCAAGTGCTGGCATGGTTGGCAGGACAGAGCGTTGCGAAAGCATGGTCTCGATGCCTTCGCCGGCGGCCATGACATCACGACAGCAGCCGAAGCGGACAGCGTGACCGAGCAGTTCGCCCATGGCTCGTCTCGGCGTGTCGATCGGAGCACGGCCGAGATGTGCTTCGCTGAATCCGCCCGGATCGAGCCAGGTGCGGTGGGCGCCGGTGAGCTTGCCTTTGAGGTCGGTGACTGCCGCGATCATTGCCGGCCATGTTTCGGTCGGGCCGCTCTCTGGACGGTAGTAGCAGCGCGGATGAAACCGAAGGTCCCCGGTCTCATGCAAGGCTGTAATCGCGCGTCCGCGCAGATACGCCTCCACGAGCGTTCCTGATACCGGCTGCGACATGGAGACCAGCCGCCGCGCCGCTTCGGGAGAGCCGCCGGCAGCGGGAACGGCTTGCTCCCACTGGTCCTTTGGTTCGTTCGTCGTCAGGGGCATGGACAGAAAGCTGCGCGCCTCGTTGCAGACGTCCTTGAAATCGACAAGGCCAAGCGATTCCCGAATGACATCCAGCAGGTCGCCATGCTCACCGGTGGCGGCGTCAGTCCATTTCCCGGCGGCGCCCTTGCCGGAATCCGATCCCTTGAGACGAACAAACATCGAGCGTCCCGGCGCATTGCGGGCGTCGCCAACCAGCCAGTAGCGGCCCTCACGGCGTCCGTTGGAAAGGTAGCGGCGGCAGACCGCCTCCGCCCGATGGGCGAGACGGCTTGCTAGTTCCGATGCATCGCAAGGCGACATCAGGTGGCCTCCTTCTCGCTGATGCGGTGTATGGGATACCGCTCGATGACCTTGGCGAGCACCGCAGGTCCACTCGCGTCCGCAGGCACGAACATCCGCAGCTTCCAGGAGATGATCTCGTGGAAAAGCCCGTAGGCCGTCAGCCGCTCGCGCATGCTATCGGTGAAGCCCGACAGCTCGATGCGATTGGCGCCCATGACACGAACGCGGCGCAGATGAAGTCCCTCGGCGAGGTCGAGCATCGTTCGTCCGTCCGCAAGGGCGTTGAAGGCATCTCGTGCCGTAAGGGTGCTGACGCCGGTTGCGAGCGCGCCGGCGGCCCATGCGGCCGAAACCCTGCGTCCGATGATGCGCTCCCCCTCGTCGGTCTGGAGCCGATAGACCCGGCTCGATTCGTTTGGTAGTCGCTTCCAGATCGGCAACAGCAGCCCCGCGACGATGTGGATGGTCGAGTCCGAGAATGCCGGGACGCCCGCGACCTCCGCACTCCAGGCGGCGGCGAAAGTCTCCCGATCAGCCTGCTGCCAATGACTGTCCCCCATCATACGCAGGGAGGCATGGTGTTGCTCCATCGGCCGGATCAACCTGACCCGCCGTTCGATTTCGCCATCATCGAGCATGAACGACGGCGCGGGGACCTGCAGGGCAGCACGCCCTGAGCGTTCGTTGACCAGCAGGATGGCGCGCTGGTCGTCGAGCTGGGCGACAGCTTCCTCGACAGGCACGGGTCGGTTGCTCTGGCGCTGATCGATGGTGAGGAGCTGCGTTTCGGCGCCCGTGCCCGGATGGGTGTAGATCGCCCGCCGATCGGTGACGACAAAGCTCTCCGCTCGCAGCGTTTCGAGCCCAACATCATAAACCCCAGCCGCGATGGCGCCTTGCACCCTGGCTGTGAGCAACTGGTCGAAAGCCGCGAACAGGATGTCCTGCAGTTCGATGGTAAGCGCCAGCAGGCGATTGAGGAAAGTGGTGACCGGCGGCAACTCGTCCTTGATGCCGTTCTCGTCCGTCAGCGTCAGCCCTGTGGTCTGCTCGAACAGCTTGAGTGAGCAGCCCTCCACCTTGCCGCGGACGATCAGCAGATAAAGCTGGCGCAGCGCATCGCGCGCATAATGCGATTCCAGATTGTCCTCCGGCCGGAACAGGCCCTGCCCGCCGGTCTGGCGCTGGCCTCGCGTGATCGCGCCCAGCGTATCGAGACGCCGGGCAATCGTGGAGAGGAAGCGTTTCTCGGCTTTCACATTGGTGGCGATCGGCCGGAACAGCGGCGGCTGCGCCTGGTTGGTCCGATGCGTGCGGCCAAGCCCCTGGATGGCGGTATCGGCCTTCCAGCCAGGCTCAAGAAGATAGTGGACGCGCAGACGTGTGTTCCGTGCCGAAAGCTCCGCATGGTAGCTTCGGCCGGTCCCGCCGGCCTCGCTGAACACCAGGATGCGCTTGACGTCATCCATGAAGGCCTGCGTCTCGGCGAGATTGGCCGAGGCTGCGCGGCCCTCGACCATCAGGCGTTCGCCCTTCCTGACGATGCGTCGCGACCGACCCGTCACCTCCGCGACCATGTCGGTGCCGAAGAGCTGGACGATCTGGTCGAGCGCCCCAGGAACCGGTGGCAAGCTCGCCAGCTTCTCAATCAGCGCCGTGCGGCGCGCGAGCGCCTCGCGGCTTTCAACGGGCTGGCCGTCGCGAAACACCGGCCTCGACGACAGGTTCCCTTCCGAATCCGTAAAGGGCTCGTAGAGTTGAACTGGAAAGGAATGCTCGAGGTAATCGAGCACATATTCGCGCGGCGTGATGTCGACGCGGACATCGTTCCATTCCTGCGTCGGCACCTCCGCCAGCCGGCGTTCCATCAGCGCCTCGCCGGTGGAGACGATCTGAATAACGCTCGAATGCCCGGACTGGAGATCCTGCTCGATCGAGCGGATCAGCGTCGGCGTCTTCATCGACGTCAGCAGGTGACCGAAGAAGCGCTGCTTGGCGCTTTCGAAGGCCGAGCGCGCGGCGGACTTGGCCTGGCGGTTCAACGTGCCGCTGTCGCCGGTGATGTTGGCGGCCCGCATGGCCGCGTCGAGATGATTGTGAATGACGGCGAAGGCGCCCGCGTAGGCATCGTAGATGCGCCGCTGCTCAAGCGTCAGTTCATGCTCAACCAGTTCATATTCGACGCCGTCGAAGGAGAGCGAGCGTGCCGTGTAGAGGCCGAGCGCGCGAAGGTCCCGGGCGAGCACCTCCATTGCCGCCACGCCACCCGCCTCTATCGCCTCGACGAACTCCGCTCGGGTCGAGAACGGGAAGTCCTCGCTACCCCAGAGGCCAAGCCTCTGGGCGTAGGCCAGATTGGCGACGGTGGTCGCGCCGGTGGCGGAGACATAGACGACACGGGCGCCAGGCAACGCATGTTGCAGGCGCAAGCCGGCGCGACCTTGCTGTGAGGGCGCGACGTCGCCACGTTCTCCCTTGCCGCCGCCGGCATTCTGCATGGCGTGCGCCTCGTCGAATATGAGCACTCCGTCGAAATCCGAGCCCAACCATTCGACGATCTGCCTGACGCGCGAAACCTTCTCGCCACGGTCGTCGGAGCGTAGCGTGGCATAGGTTGTAAACAGGATGCCTTCTGGAAGCGTGACGGGATGTCCCTGCGGGAAGCGTGAGAGCGGCGTGACCAGCAGACGCTCCGTGCCGAGCGCGGCCCAGTCGCGCTGCGCGTCCTCAAGCAGCTTGTCTGATTTGGAAATCCACACGGCCTTGCGCCGGCCTTGCAGCCAGTTGTCGAGCACAATGCTCGCCGACTGCCGGCCCTTGCCGACGCCGGTTCCGTCGCCGATGAAGAAGCCACGCCGGAAGCGCACCGCTGTTGGCGCCTCCTCGGGTGCTGCGGTGACAAGATCGAGCGTGTGGTCGACTGACCACGATCCGGTGAGAAACCCGCAATGGGCCTCGCCGGCCAGGATCACCGTTTCGAGCTGCGCGTCGGAGAGCGAGGTCAAGATATGGTTGGGCAGGGTCGGCCGATAAGTGGGCTTTGGCGGCGCGACCGACGCCATCGCCGCGGACTGGACCAGCCTGGTCGGGTGCGCCTGTGATCCGGGAATCCGGATCGTCTGCAATCCATAGTCTTCATAGATCGCGTCGGTCAGCCACGCTCCCTCGTCCGGTGCCCAATCGACCGTCTCGTACGACAGTTCAACGCCGACAGGCTCGGACAGCTGCCGGTGAACTGAGCCTGCGACAGGGCGGGCGAGATAACCGCGAACCGTCCGGGGCGCGGTGATGGCGGGAACGACCTTCGCCGCTTCGGCGATCGGCGGACGTGCCGGGACATGCTTCTCGATCCAGCTGAGCAACGTGGCGACATCCGGCGCGAAGCCGGGCGTGCCCGGAATGAAGGACGTATCGCCAGCCAGCGTCTTGTCGATGACCGTCAGTCGGGTGTCGATCGTCGTGCCATGCTTGGCATAGACGGCGCCGCTGATCGTGGCCGTGAAAACGACACGACCCTGCTCCTGGAGGCGCCCGAAGGCGTTACGCCAGGCCGGGGTCTCCGGGCCGAAACTCGCATTGGTGATGGTGACCAGCCGCCCCCCGGCGGCAAGCCGGGCGAGTGCCGAGGCGACATGGCGATAGGCCGCATCCGCGACGCGACCATGTACGTTGGCGAGGACCGAGAACGGCGGATTCATCAGCACGACGGTGGGCAAGCTGGCGGGATCGAGATAATCATCGATCTGGGCCGCGTCGAACCGCGTGACGGTAAGGCCCGGGAAGAGAACAGACAGAAGACCCGCACGAACCTCCGCAAGCTCGTTCAGGACAAGCGACCCGCCCGACGTCTCGGCGAGAACAGCGAGCAGACCAGTACCGGCGGAAGGCTCTAGCACGCGGTCGGATGCCGTTATGGCCGCCGCCGAGACGGCTGCGAGACCCAGCGGGATAGGCGTTGAGAACTGCTGCAGCGCCTGGCTTTCCTCGGAGCGGCGGGTATGCGTGGGCAGAAGGTCCGCTATCCGGCTAAAGAGCGGTTGGGCGGACGCCATGGAGCCGGCCTTGCGCAGAAGCAACCTGCCGTATTTGCGAAGGAACAGGACGGTCGCGGCCTCGCAGGCGTCATACGCCATTGCCCAGTTCCAGGCACCGCTTGTGTCCGAGGCTCCGAATGAGGCTTCCATCGCGCTTCGCAGGACAACGGCATCGACGCGCCGGCCACATTCGAGGTGGGGGAGCAGACGCAGGGCTGCGGAACAAACTGCCGCGGCCGGATCGACGGGCGTGGCGGAATCGCCGGTTGCTGTCGGGGACAAGAAATTCATTGGAGATCCTCTGGAGAGCGAGACCGGGAAAAGCCCCCGGCGCTCTCTTTGACCGCACGGGCTCAACCCGCCCCGACCGGACACTCACTCTCAGACAGAACAAAAAACGCCCGGCACTCTTGCGAGTACCAGGCGTTCGGATGGCGAGTGGCGCCGGGCCTACTCGGCAGCGTCGAGCTGCTTTACGTCCTCATCGCCGGCGTCGCCTCCTGCCAAGAATTCCGGCAGCGTCTCATCCTCGTCGCCAGCGTTGCTGCCGACTGCTTCGATATCAACGTCGGCAAGCCGCAGAGGCTCGGGCAGCCAGCCACTATCGGCGAGCAGCCGTTCGGCTTCCTTGGCCATGTCGCCCTTCTTGAGGTGATCGATGAGCTGGGAGGCGCGCTCCCCAGCACCCTCGCGAACGGCTTGGAGGATACGCGCCTTGGTGACACTGCCGAGATAGTTGCCGACAGTGGGGCGCCATCCGGCGGCGATCATGTCGAGCCCAACTGCCCGAGCAAGGTGATCGGCATCCGCAAGGCGCTGTTGGACACCGTGCGTCGAGATGGCGCCGTTACCGTAGCGATCGGCCCTTTCGTAGAGGGCGTTGACGCCGAGGGATGCGCAATGCGCGAACAGCTCAGTTTGCTCGGTACCCGTCAGTGCAGAGAGTGAGTCCCACAGGTCGGCGACGTCCGTTGGAAGACGCTTTTCCCAGGCCTCGTGGCGGTTCTTGATCGAGCGCGCATAATTCGTATCCCGAAGCCCTTCGGACTGGACCGGAAAGACCGTGCCGCGGACAAATACTTCCATCGCCACGCCTTGCGCGCTGTAGCCAGAGAAAGCGTCACGGACGAATTTGTGAAGCACGGCCAGAAAAGCGGTTGCCGGATCGTTCGCGAGCTTGTCGCGCAGAGCCAGGGTGCGATCCGCGGTCAGTTCCGTGATCAGGCGATCCGGCAACGGCTTGATGCCATCCTCATCATCCTCCTCCGGGCCCGCCGGCGGGCCACCGATGGTGATGACGGCCCGCTGAACCAAACCCGTCGCTTCGACGTCGGACCCGTCGGTGCCGGGATCGTTGTCGCCCTCGGGTGTCACGGGCGCCTCATCCTGCGGCCTCACATAGCCGCGCTCGATGAGAATTGCTCCGTCCGTGTCGATGCTGACGAAGACACCCGCACGCGCAATTTCGGCGAGATCGAAACGGACCGGGCGCGCCTCGAGCGTCTTGATCGCGGATTCGAGTTCGCCAAAGCGCTGGTCGACCTCATCGGGCAATTCATCAGCTTCCTCGTACTCCGCTTGTAGACTCCTGAGCTCGTCGCGAAGCGCGTGGAGCGTTGCCTTCTCCTCGCTGCTGAGGTCAACCGGTGCGCCCTCGAGCTCACGCAGGCCGTCGGCCGCGCCATAGGGGAAGCTCACGGCGACTTCGATCCACTTCCAACCTTCGTTGGCTATTTCGTCGGCCATCATCTGGAGCTTGTCCTTCACCAGCCGTTCAAGCAGCGGAACGTCCTGCAGCCAGCCGCCATCATCCGACTGGAACAGATCGCGCAGCACTTCGCCGCCCGCCGCCTCATAGCGCTCCAGGCCGACAAACACGGCCCGCTTGTCGGAGGCGCGCACTGTGTTCTCGGTGAGCATGCGGCGGATCTGGTATGGCTCTTTCGACCAGTTGTTCTTGATCGCCTCCCAGACCTGCTCCTGTCTTGTATGATCCCTGCTGACCGAAAATGCCTCAAGCTGGGCGATCGTCATGCCGTCCTCGGCATAGACGTCGAGAAGCGCGGGCGAAACGGTCGTGAGCTTGAGCCGCTGCTTGACGACGTTGACCGAGATGAAGAAAGCAGCCGCAATCTCCTCTTCTGACATACCCTGGTCGAGCAAATCCTTGAAGGCCCGATATTGATCCAGCGGGTGAAGTGGCGCGCGTTCGACGTTCTCTGCCAGTGAGACTTCCCTCGCCAGAATGGCGCTGGAAGAACTGCCGACGACACAGGGAACCGGCGCTGTTTTGGCAAGCTGCTTTTGCTTCACAAGCAACTCGAGGGCGCGATATCGGCGGCCGCCGGCTGGTACCTCGAACATCCCCATCTCCTGGCCATCGGTATCAACCACAGGTCGAACGTGTAGGCTCTGGATCAACCCGCGGCGAGCGATCGAAGCAGCCAGGTCCTGGATCGAGACGCCTGCCTTGATGCGACGCACATTGGACTGGCCGAGGACCAGCTTGCTGAAGGGGATGTCGCGCGAGGACGACAGCGTGATCTTTTGAACGGCAGTGGTCATTGAAGGTCTCCGCGACGGGCCGCCGCGAGCCTCTCTCTCGGCTTTGAACCCGTCACAAGACTCCTCCAACCCTCTCCCTCTCCTGCCTGCACAATCCGACATACCGTTGGTCGACAGCCGAGCGCGCACGTCGGTCGGCGAAGGTTATGCCGCCGATCTATCATTGCCTGCGCCCAGCCCGATGGATGCTTCGGCCTCCGCCGGCAGGTGGCCAAGAAGCCAGTCGGCCGCCTTGCTGGCCTGGCTGGCGGCGCGGACGATGGCGCGGTTGTCCTCGCGCAAAACCTCCAGCCATGTGCCGATGTAGTCGGCATGCCGAACCGTGGGCACGATGCCAAGGGTCGCGCAGCAGAAAGCCGCGCTGATTTCTGCCACGAGCTCCTCGAACGCATACTTCCTGGAGGCGCTAGAGCCGGATAATTTGCGATCCAGGCGTGAACCATGGCCGGTGGCATGACCGAGCTCATGCAAGGCTGTCCGATGCCAATTGATCGGCTCGAAGTAAGCTTGGGGCGGAGGCACCTGGATATAATCGTGGGCAGGCACATAAAACGCCCTGTCGCCGCCAATCCGGAAGTCGATACCGGTGGCATTGATCAGCGCCTCGACACGCGGTTCGATCGGGCTTGCCACTGACAGCGGGGCCGAAGCTGCGACTTCGTCAGGGAGCCCTTCACATTGCTCGATGTTGAAAACGGTGAAGCGCTTGAGGAACGGTATGGCTTGAGCATCCTCGCCCGTATCGCGAGCGCGCTTCTTCTCGTGATCCGGGACAAAACGATCGGCATAGACGACCGTTGTCCCGTGCTCGCCTCTGCGGACGTTCCCGCCGAGCGCGAACGCCTGTCGATAGGTTATCCAATTCTGCGTGGGGAACCCGCATTCAACGACGGCATCCCAGAGGATGAGCACATTGATCCCGCTATACGCACGATGGGTGCTCGCATTCGTAGGCAGGGAAAGCGACGCGTCTGCGGCGGAAGCCCCCCATGGCTGGACCCAAGGAAAACGACCGGCTTCCAGCTCGGCAATTATCTTGCCGGTGATCTCGTCGTAGAGGTTCGACCGGTCGGCGGCGTCATGTGTTCGATTGGTCCGGACAGACATCGCGATTCTCCGCGACGGGAGCCGAAGGCCTCTCCTTCCGCTTTCGACCCGTCGCGAAAAACCTGCCCCATCCTCTAACTCTCGGTCGGGAGAGCCATCCTCCCGACCAAATGAAAAGGACGTACAAAGCGCAGGCACCGAAATGTCCGTCAGTGGGACCAAGTCAGTTCGGTGCTGGAGCACGTTCGTGGCCCTGAGACCGGTTGAACAGGGCGGCCGAAGGAGCATCAGCATAGCGCCGCCGCCAGGCGGGATGCGGGACCGACCGCCCCCGGCGAAGGGCGCCGGATCGAAAACGGATGTCGCTACACCTGTAAAATATCTCCGAAGAAGGTGGCATGTCGGCACCCAGGCCGTCATGAAAGGCATCCAGGCCGCTTCAGAAGCATCGTGGTTTGACCTAGCCTCGGTAGTGACGATCCGTCAGCCCATAACGTACACTGAACTCGCCCCACCTTGCTGTCAGTTTGTCGCTGCCTCGCTTGCCTGCTGCCGGTCGCTTCATTATTCGCAACGACGCATACAAGCCACCGGCCGCCTTCGTTCCAATTGGCCGTCCTATGCCGTTTGCCGCAGGCAGACCCCGAGGATAAGCGCCGGCCGTTTCAGACACAGCGACACGGCGACCGTCCGCGTAACGGCCGATGGCAACACGCTGACATTCCCATTCGAGGCTGAAAATTACGCGCTCAGACGGTCAGGAGTTCCGGCTCGGTGCGCCTGGGGCTGGCTGACAACTACTTCTCGGAGGTGTCCCGGATCTCTTCGTTGCTGACGAAATAGTCGCTGGCCGCCGCAAGGACCGCCAGGAAGGTGGCGCCATATCGCGCGAAGCCGAAGGCCTCCGCCGCCGCAATCTTTGCACCGCGCTTATGCTCACCGACGAATTTTGCCGCCACCTCCCGAGCTTCGTGAGCAAACTCGCCAAACAGCGCGCGCTCTTTGGCCGTTGGCTTAAAGGCCCGGCCAATGACATGGCCTACCAACACTCCTACCGCCGATCCGGCGATCATCTTGGCCCGATCGAGATTGGTAACGGCGCGACGCTTGCCAGACTGATAGCCCATTGACCCTGCATCGCCATCTCCGCCGCTCGTCGACTTGGCCGTGGGTGCTTCGACACGGCCAGCAGCGACTTTGCCGTCTGCACTCCTTCGTCCCGCATCAAAAACGGCGACTGCGCCCAATGCCACAGCGGCCGCTGTTCCGCCATTCTCCTTGACGGCATCCGAGATGCCACCCAGCACCCCGGCGACTTTCTGTTTGGCGTAGTGCGTGGAAACGTCCGCCAAATGCCTGGGTTGCAGCCGGCGGCTCACCTCGCTCACCGGGCCGAACAGCGCTTGCCGTTCAGTTCGGCTCCGCACCAGGATGTCCCTGATTTCATTGCTGAGTTGAGCCATAGCGTATTCCCTGCTTCAAGGCCGCGAAGTCAGTCCGCACCTGATTGACCGTCTCGACGGGCGTGATCGTCCATCCGGTCAGCGCACGCTTGGCCAGATAGAGGGACATGAGGCCGGCCCCGATCAAGACAATTGCAACAACCAGACAGGCGAGCATCGGGCCAATCCCTAAAAAGATCATCGCAAGGATGAGACACTGAACCAGTGCGAACGCCGCCAGCGCAAAAAACATGGCAGCGGCCATCCCACATGCGCCCGAAGACACGAGCGTCGTGGACTTGGCTCGCATTTCCGCCTCAAGCAGGCGCAGGTCGAGGCGCATCAACGAGCCAAATTGGCTTACCGCTTGGCCGAGCACGCTCACCAAGGGCCGGTGATCCGTTCCATCATCCATGCGAATGATCCTTCCTCAGGACCGATCAGAACTTCGCATCATTCGCGTCAGGACCACGCCCGCCAGGATGCCGACCCCGAAAAAGGCGGCAGGCTGACGCTGCGCGAATTTCGTGACGGAATCGAGCAACTCGCCAACGTTGCGGTCCCTGATATCGGTAGAGATCCGCTCGACGCCTTCGGCAGCACTGCGCACCATGCTTGCGACCTGCGGCGATTGCTTTTCGATGCCGTCCGCCGCGTCCTTCACGGAATGGGCGATGTTGGCAATAGCGTCGGCGCCCGCCGTCTTGTTGGACTCGACTGCGTCCTTGAAGGCGCCCGCGGCTTCAGCGGCGACAGACCCGGCATAATCCTTGGCGTCGCTCGACACCGAGGCGGCGGCGGTCTTCAGATGCGACGCGGTCTCCGCCGCACTTGTCTTGAGCTTGCCGAGAGCTTCTTTGCTCGTCTCGGCTCGTTCGCCGTCCGCGTTGCCCCGCCAGCCGTTCTCGTTGGCGGTACCTGGTCCCGTAAAGTCGTCTGTGGTTGGCGTGTCCATGATATTTAACTCCTGTTCCTAAGAATTGAACTTCGCCGCCATCAAGCGGTTCCTGCCCCCGACGAATAAAGCCTATCGAGCATTCGCCGCTGACCGGATCACCGCAGCCGCTGAACGCGATTACGGGCGCTCGTCCGCCGTTCTCGGCCAGTCGCATCATCCTCGCGCAGAGCGTTAGGCAGAACGTCGGAACGCGTCCGCGAACGCTAGGCCGTAGACTCATAAGCGCGGAGCCACAGGCGCATTGAGGCGAGCTGGATCATGGCGAAGAAGTTGGCGGCGAGCTTGTCGTAGCGGGTCGCGACGCGGCGGAAGTGCTTCAGCTTGGAGAAGAAGCGCTCAATAAGGTTGCGCTCGCGGTAGAGCCGCTTGCTGAAGCAGGGCTTCCAGCGCCGGTTGCTCTTCGGCGGGATGTTGGGCGTCGCGCCCTGCTCCTGGATCAGTTCGCGGATGCGATCGGCTGCATCAGGCCCCGTTCCCAACGTCTACTATCGAATTTTGCCAATTGGCCGGGAACATGATGGGTAACGCGACCACGAGCATCTGTTTGAGCGCGCCAAGCGCTGGGTGGTTGGCTTGACGCAGCACAAAAGCGTCACCGAAACCGATGGCGAGGCGTCCTTCGGCTTGTGGCTCGCCGACGCGCTTGGCGTGGAGACCGTGTTCTAAACGCATTGGCCCCAGGTCGAGACTACAACACGCCGCTTCAACGTTTGCACAAAGGCTGTGCCCTTGATGTCCCGCCAAGAGCCCTAGGAGGATGTCTGCGAAGCGTTCCTCGGGCTCATTCAATCAGGCATCATCGCCACTGCGGCCGCAGGGCAATCATCAGTTCGGGCATCGATGGGTCGGTTGCCTAGCCTGGAGAGCTGTGATCCCTCAACGATCATGCCTCCCACTCGCCGTGCCTATCTCCTGAGGCCAAAAAAACTCAGCACTGCGAGAACAACGACGACTAGCCCTACAAGGTAGATTATGCTGTGCATCGATCGGACTCCAAAATAATAGGCAGGTCACGCTATTTTGCCTGCCATCTGGTCATTGCGTCGAAATCAACATTTCGGACTGCCTAATGTTCCATAGGTGGGCCGTATTTTAGGGCGTCGCCCTCGGCCGGCTTTAGCGGGTTTGGCTACTTTATTCCGTTGAAATGGCCGGTAACACGACCGAGATCCTTGGAGGGCGCGGCAACGAACATCCGTTTACCTCCGAAATTGCGTCTAGGAATGCGCAACACTCGCATCGGACCTTGGCCATCGGCCGACACTCGGTCACCTCTCAACGCCCCCAGCGGGTCCCGCGGTAACGTCGTCAGGACATCCTTCTTTGAAATGCCGCCACCGTTCTCTCAGTTCGGCTCTTGATAGGCCGGTGCGTTGTCCAGAGAGTCGGGGCCTATTTGCGTAGCAAACCAGAACACCCTCCCAAGGCTTCCTTCAACGTGCGGAACCAAAGCGATCCGACGATGTTAAGCAGGCGAAGGGCCATGTTAAATCGTTGAGGATCTTAAATGAAAGTCGCCATTCTTAGTGCTTTGGCACTGTGCCTACTTGTGCCCTCGGTCGCCTCGGCCGACGCGATCGTAGTTCAGACCCATCGGCACCACCGACACCATCACTGGAACAATGATCGTGTCGTGGTCTATCGTGACGGACATCGCCTCCATCACCGCCACCATGGTGAAATTGCTTTCTTCGATCACGGTCGTCGCCACCATCGCTCCGACGCGGTTGTTATCCGAAGCCCGATGGACCGATCGCACCATCGTCACCGCCACGTTGTTATTCAGCAGGAGAATGGCGGTTACTGACCGCAGCCTTTTGGCCCGGCTCTCGCTTGGAGAGCCGGGCATGAACGCGTTGCGATGCAGCCATCGGCGAAAGCTAAACCGAATTCACAGCAATGAGGTAAGGTACGGTTGTTGGCGGTTGGTCGCAGCTTGAGCACGCCAGCCGAGCCGGGCTTTGTGTTGCAATCGGCGAGAGGGCGGAAAAGACCAGCGGTAGATTTTTTTTCCAACGCCCGGGCAAGCTTCGGTTCGACTATGCAGGCCAATCCGGGGTCAGCTTGATTGCAGATGGAAAATCCGTCGTAATCTATAACAAAAAGCTCAAGACGTCGCACCTTTATGCCCTCTCGAAGACGCCGCTTAAACTCCTCCTGGACGACAAGGTCGAATTTTCTGGCAACCGCGTCAAAGGCATCAGAGACGATGGTGACCAGGTTATCATTAAGCTGGCCGACAGGTCGGCTTTCGGAAACTCGAACATCACGGTGGTCTTCGACAAGAAATCGCTCCATCTACGCAGATGGAGCCTCACCGACGAAAGAGGGCAGAGGACGACAGTGACTATCTCTAATGTGAAGGAGGGCGTTCGCGCTCCTCCAGGCACCTTCACCATCGACTATGCAGCAAACCGCGAATTCAACACCACAACGAAATAACGGCCTGCCGACAAGCTGCTGAAGTGACTTGACGAACTGGCAAGAGGCCGGCGCGTTCCGTAGCAAACGCGGAAACCCTCCGAGGCAGGGGCCCTGGGTGATTGTTCATGCTCATAGCGTTCCTAGTCTCCGACACTCCTGCCTACCGGCTTCGTCGACATGCGTTTTCATCAACAAATGCTAAGGGCGGCGTGGACCCAGCACGATAGCGGTTATCGTCGCACTCACGGAGGCCACGGCGACTACAGCCAAAACCCCGCCCGACTTGCCCTTTTTATCATCGAGAGCCATTCGCTCGCTGCGAGCCGGGATCGCCGTGTCTGCCGGCAACGGCTGGGGAACTAGCCTGGCCAGATCGGATCTGCTTCCATGTCGGATGGAAAAGGCGCGGGTGAATTCTGCTCCGAGCAGGAAAATTTCCGACGAATAGTAGACCCACAGCAGGATAACGAGCAGTCCTCCCGCAGCCCCGTATGATGATGCAACGGCGCTTGTGCCAAGGTACCAACCAATTAGTGATTTTCCGATCGTGAACAGGGCAGCGGTCACCAAAGCGCCAATTGCGACATCGCGCCATTTCAAGGTCCGGTCGGGCAACACTTTATAGATCGCGGCGAACATCGCAGAAATCAGAACAAAGGAAACAAAGGTATTGATGACACTCAAAACGATTGTGCCGAAAGGCAATCGAGCGCTGATGAAGTCGCCGAGTGTCGAGATTGCGGCGCTCGCCACCAAAGATACGAGCAGCATGAAACCGAGTGCAGCCACAAGACCCAGACTTACTGCGCGGGCCCGAACAAGGCGCGAAATCGAACCGCCGTTCGGCTCAACCTTCCATATCTTGTTGAGCGACTGCTGCATTTCGCCAAAGACACCCGAGGCGGTTATGAACAAAGTGACCGTGCCTAGGATCGCCGCCACGGTTCCCGACGATTTCGCAGACGCCCCTTTCAGGATGTCTTCGAGGATCCCCGCGCTCCCCGCTCCCATAAGACCCGAAATCTGTGCCGATAGAGCCAACTGCGCAGCGTCATGACCGAAAGCCAAACCAGCGATCGCGACCACGATCAACAGGACCGGTGCAAGCGAAGTCGTGGCGTAGAAGGCCATCGCCGCGCCATGACTAAGGGCATCGTCGTCGACAAAACCAACCACGGCTTCGCGCGCAACGTTCCAAACATCCTTGAAAGCTAGGGGCATGTTGGTCCCTAAAAAACCGACAGAGCTCCATGTCCTCACTAGCAATGCGTCGACGCTTCGGATGTTCCGCTTGGCTTGGGTAGATCCGAGGGTGCCGAAAGGCGGCGGGAATCGAGGTCCGCATTCGGGCATCCCGCCGAGATACCCATATGGACCCGTCAAAAACCATCGTTAGCCAGATCTAAACTAGAGAGAGGTGGATCCAAAGCGGGAACCGCGCATTTAATATCCGGCTCACTTTTCGGGCTGCTGGAGGACGACTCATGAAAAGGACATTGCTCGTATTAAGCCTTCTCATTCCACTTGTTGCATGTTCCCGCACTGAACAGGGTGCTGGGAACGATTTTGCGCAAGCACGCTGATAGTTCCACCCGACGGCATGGCATCGCGTGCGTTGACAACAAGGTTCATCAGCGCACGTTCGAGCTGCCCGGCATCGGAGGGCGAACTGAGCCCCGTCGCCGAGCCTCATCGGCTCCTTCGCCGCCCGAATAAACAAGGACCCGATCGAAGGAGTTGTCGGCGGGAAACGGCTTCAGTTCCGGAAGGCTTTTCGAAACCCCGGATCCGCTGGAGACATCACTAAGCACGACACCCCTTAGTTTACGGCCGTTCAGCTGGCCGCAAACCCATTTGGCAGGCAACTCATATCAGGGGCGCCACCTTGCTCCTGGCCGCAGCCGCAATGTTCGCTGGTGAAGGCAGTGTAACTAAACGTACCTCCGCGCGATCCCGCCATCCTTATCGACGACGGTTGCTGAGGCCTTTCTACTCGGCCCGGCGCCCCTTCGGTGCGAAGCGGCGCCGGATGTAAAGCATCAACTTGGAGGCGTGTCAGCCTTCCACGCCAGGCTCGGCGTCAGCCGCCCATCTTCTTTGCCATGGCGCAGAAATCTGCGTGCGACTTGTTCAGCGTGGTATCGCCGCAATCTTTCAACACCGCTTTCTGTTCATCGGGTTTCATCGCCGTCCATGCGGCCTTGAAATCCTTTTCCGTCTTCAAAGTTTTCATGCCGGCATCGGTGAAGAACGGCGACATCTTGGCCGGATCGTCAAGTGCAGAGGTGTTGCCAGCGGCAAGGGCTGAACCCGCCATCATTGCAAGCGCCGTAGCGCCCAGAGTGAGCATCTTGATGTTCATTTCTCTATCCTCCATCGTCAGGTCACTGGACGTGACCTCCGGAAAAAAAACGTCGCTCGCGGAACTCGGTTCCGAGCGCCTATCGGTTTCTGCCTGTTCGGCACCGTGTGCGCCACTCCGGGTTTTTCAAGACGTTTGCCGACTTGGGTCGGTCATTCTCAGCCGCAATGTTAACCCAGTGCCTTCTCGGCCAAGGCCGCGGACCGACGACTAGATCTTCGGCAGGCGATGGAGGACAGCGCTCTTCCGCAGGGATCAACTTTTAGAGACGTCTAATGTCCGACGCACATTTGATATTGAAGACCGTTTCCGCCAAACGATACAAAATTGACGTTTCACCATTGCTTTCCATGGAGCTTGCGATGGATAGCTTGACGCCTGGCAGCAAGGTCAATCCTTGTGTTGAAGTGCTCGAAGCCTGCGGTGAGTGGTTCGTCCGTGTGGTTGATGGCGACGAAGAGCTAACTCGAACTTTCGTACTTGAGTCGTTCGCCCTGGCCTATGCCGAAGGCCAACGACGACGCCTCGGACTTGCCGATTTCGATCGGCGTTAAGCGGCTCGAAATGCTCGCTCCGGGGCTACGAAGATCTCGAGAAACTTCTCCAGACCCGAGGACGCGGAGACATCGCTGGTGATTACGGGTATCGCGAAACCGGTCCTGGCGCTTGATGATGCAACGACGCACAGCGCAGCCGCACCGGTAGACGCTGTCCGCCGGCCGCTGGGGCGCCACTGTAGACCTCCGCGCCAGTTCGGCACGTGCGCGCATGCTCTTTGATGAAAGCAATATCGAGCATACGCGGGGGTCGCTCCAAGTCCCATCGCGAATCCCCGTCGATCAGCAATGCGAAATGCTGAGCGAGATCGGCGAAATCGCAGTGGACGGCAGCGGCCGACCGTGCCTTCATGTCGATGCCGTGCCTGGTCTCGGCGTTGGATCGACGCGCGGTGGCTATCTGCTGATAGGGTCAGTGCAGCCGAACGCTGGAGGGCTGGACCACCTATCCAACTTCGGCGCAGCAAGCGTCCCGAAATCGCGTTGATCGACCTCGGAGCTTAGCGGTAGTGCTCGTCAATTCCAGGCAGAGAGAACTGCCTCCATCCCCGCCGTCTCGACCTGTTGGGCGAAACGCTGGTGATAGACGGTCATCAGCGCGTCATGGGTGGCGTCGGAAGAGCTGCAAAGCGCATCGGTGACCAGAACGACCATACCCGATATCGATCGCGCCAAGAACGGTCGCGAGAACGCAGACATCGGTTTCGCCCCCGTGGTCACCAACGTATCGATCCGACGTCCAGCGAGTTCGGATTGCAACCTTCCCTCCGGCCACGGCGAATAAATATGCTTGTCGATTATCTTCGCCAGCGGAGTGAATGCAGGCAGTGGCGGCAGCAGTTCCACCATCTCCGGGCCGACGGCCTCCATCGTCATCGATGCCCAGCGCTCGTGATAGCGCTTCCAGGTCCCGGTGCCCTGCCCGACCCTTGCAGCCGGAATAAAGCGGGTGAAGATCGTTTGCTCGGCTTTCCTTTCGACAAGGCTCGCAATTCTTGGAAGGACTCGGGTGATCCAGGGCGTCGCCGGTTCGGATGGCTCGGCGAACAGCTTTTGCATATCGACGCAAAGACCTCACGAGCGCCAAGCAGGACAACATCTGTTTCGGCGAGCCGCAGCGGTTCTTGAGATTCAATGGTTGATCCCCGCAATGTGGGACAAACGCCTTGCCCGGCTACGCGTTCCTTTGGAAACCAGTTCCGGCGCCGCGCGTTCAAATTGGATGGACACAACAGGGAATTCCACCCGTGCCATTGCTATCGAGCGCACAGGCCCATGCCTCCGCGGAAAAATCCGTTATCGGGGGACAGGCGATCCACGCGCGCGTTACCGCCGTTGCGACATGTGCCGGCGTGCGACCGGCAGCGCCTTTGGCTGCCTTCTGGCGAAGTTTCATGGCAAAGCCAGGAACGGCGGCTCAGCTGGGTTTGCTGCGGCGTGGACCGTCCCCTATCGCGATATGGAAGAGCGATGGTAGCGGTATACGACGTCGAGTTTCCCTTGCCGTTGAACACGCAGCCGATGGAAGCGCGCGCCGCAGGGGTATTGCCGCGGGACGATGGTCCCTGGCAGTACGAACCGAAATGGGATGGCTTCCGTTGCCTCGCCTTCAAGGCCGGCAAGGCCGTCGACCTCAGGGCAAAATCCGGCAAACCGCTTGGTCGTTATTTTCCCGAACTGATGGCGGCCTTGAGTGCGCTTGCGGCAACGGAATTCGTCATCGACGGTGAAATCATAATCGAGATCGAGGGCCGTGCCTCTTTCGACGCGCTGCAGATGCGGCTTCATCCAGCAGAGAGCCGCATCCGCAAGCTCAGTCGGGAAACTCCCGCACGCCTGGTCGTTTTCGATATGCTCGTGGCTCCGGAAGGTCGGCCGCGGATGGAACTGCCATTGCGTGATCGGCGCGCAGAAGCTGAAGACTTGGTTGCCAAGGCAAAGACCAAGACCTTGCGGCTTTCGCCGGCCACCACCAGCCTGGCGACAGCCGACAACTGGTTGAAGGGCGCCGGTAGTGGTTCCATCGACGGCGTCGTGGCCAAGTTGCTCAACGGTCCCTACAGGCCGGGCGAACGCGCGATGGTGAAGGTAAAGCGCCTGCGCACCGCCGACTGCGTGGTGGGTGGGTTCCGCTATCTGAACGGCAAACGACAGGTTGGATCGCTGCTGCTCGGCCTCTACAATGGCGATGGTCTGCTCGACCATGTAGGGTTCACATCCACCATCGCCAATGACGAGCGCGCGGTGCTGACGGAAAAGCTCGAAAACCTGCGCGGCGGATCCGGCTTCACCGGCAAGGCGCCGGGCGGCCCGAGCCGTTGGAGCACCGAGCGTAGCGGCGAATGGGAACCCGTCAGACCGGAATTGGTTGTCGAAGTTCGCTTCGACCATGTTACCGGCGACCGCTTCCGGCATGGAACAAAGCTCGTGCGCTGGCGTCCGGATAAGGCGCCGCTCCAATGTACGTTCGAGCAGTTAGAATAGTCTGAGACCTTCTCGATCAATCGCGGTAATCATGTTCTGAATGGGAACCGATGCGTGTCCCTATCCTTCGCATCGGCGATCGGCGCCGCTTCAGAAGACCGCATCTGGGTTCCTTGCGAGATGTTACGCGCCGCTTGAATGCGACAATACGTTATGACGCTGGGGCCGCCGAAGTCACACGCCACACAGTGTTTTCTACGTCATCCGCAATCAGGAGCAGGCCTAAGGCATCCAATGTTGAATTGAGGCGTTGAGCCTGACGTCAGCAGGGCATCTATCGGATGGCAAGAACTGGCGCAATTCGGAGACTTACCAATGGATATTCCTAGAGGCGCCACTGTCGCGGTCGTTGACGGCGAGAAGCTCAACCTATTTCGCAACTCCGGGGACAAAGCCAATCCAAAGCTGACAGCTTCGGCGGCCGAAGACGTGACAAATGACAACAAGGGCTCAGGCGCGCGACATCAAAGCAGTTCCTCGAACCCGGACAGCAGTCAGATCGAGGAAGACAGTTTTGCGGCCGGTACCGCTGATCTGCTCAATCGACAGGTCCTCGGCGGTCGGATCGCCAACCTGATCGTCATCGCTGCCCCGCGAACGCTTGGGGAACTTCGCAAGCATTACCACCAGAAACTTTCGGCCGTGCTCGTAGGCGAGATCCCCAAGGATCTTACGGGGCATTCAGCGCATGAGATACAAAAGGTGGTTGCCGCCGCTTAGCTGGCCGGGAGCCTCTGGCCTTGTGCATGCGGCCGACATGCCCCGGGACCCGTTGAATAATTCGAGATGGCGCGGGTGTGGCTCGTCATACCCGCGCCCAAGGCAAGCTAACGGGGTGCCGCGGAGCGACGATATTGCCGTCAAGTCCATGGAGCCGTTCCACCATTCCGCGTGGACCGGGCGCGGCGGGCGCAAGCGTTCAGCGCGACGGTTGGCATGGACGAGCAAATCGCCGTGAGTGAACCTCATGGAGTTGGCCTCGCACGGTCGGGCGTCTTTGGGCCGACCAAGCCATTCAAACCGCAGCATAGAACAACGTCAGTTCGCGGCCGAACGTTTGAAAACGATGGTGACCCTCGTCCCTTCGCTGGCGTTGGATTTGACTTCGAAGTGCGCTTTGGCGTTCTCGGTCAAGGAGCGCGCGATGAGAGCGCCGAGCTTGCCGGGCTTCGGCCATATCTCGCCCTGCGGCAAGCCAATTCCGTCATCGGCAATAGTGATGCGGCATCCGTCGCCATCGACCACGCTGTGAAGCGTTATCGTGCCGCCTTCTCGTCCCTTGAAGGCGTGTTTGAGCGCATTGGTCAGCAATTCATTCACAACCAGCCCAGTCGGCATCGCAACATTGATCGAGACGGGATAGGTATCCACCTTCATGTCCAGGCGTATGCCTTCGACGGCATGTGAAGCCATTACCGCGGATGCTATCTGGCTGAGGTAGATGCCGAGATCGATCTCATCGCTCTGCTCGTCATTCGACAGTGCCTGGTAGAGTATCGCAAGAGCGTCGACGCGCCCGGCCAACCTCTCGAACCGTTTCTGATCGGGCTCCGCTGCGTTGCGGGTCTCCAGCCGGATGAGTGCGGTGATCATCTGGAGATTGTTTTTTACCCTGTGCTGCAGTTCCCGAAGCAAGGTGTCCTTCTCCCGAACACGCTCCTCAACCGAGGGCGCTTCTTCACCGTGAATGGATACGTCCACCAAGGCAACCAGCCGGAAACAAGTCTTGCCGTCGTCGTCCACTATCAAATTTGAGTAGGCGTCAACGACTGCCGGTCCGTCGGCGCCGCGCTCCAGGCGGAAAGTACCTACGAAATCAGTTTCATTGACAACGCGCTCGGCCAGCGCCTTGTCCTTCTGCTCACGGATTCCGGTCCCGGCAAGCGCTGTCCAGTTTTTCCGTGCGAGACTGGCAGCCTTCAGGCCAGAGAGTTTTTCGAATTCCGGATTGGCATAGACTACGCGCTCCGTTTCGGTGAGGTCTGAAACGGCGATCGCAATAGGCACCTGGTCGAGGAATTTCTTGAACTGTTCGCTCTCCAGCGCGGTCGCAAGTTCGGGCGTGTCGAGCAACTGTTCGACCACCTCGGGCTTCCCTGAATCCGATGTCATACCCCTATCAGTATCAGCGATAGGGGAGATAGGCCACCGCCGAAGCGGGGCCACCTTCAGAGGTCAATATGCCGGGACCAGCCTCGTGTCGCGTAGCGGCAAGGCCATTGTAAACCGCAGACCGTCAGGGCGATAGTTCAACTCGACCTTGGCTTGGCACTGCACAGTTACGACTTTCTCCAGCAGTGTCGTACCGAAGCCGTGCCGCCTTGGTGGCTCGACCTTCGGCCCGCCCATTTCAAGCCACTCCAGATTGAGGATTCGCACGTCTCCCGAATTGCTCAGCGACCATCTGACTTCGAGACGACCGTGAGGGCGGGACAACGCACCATATTTCGATGAGTTGGACGCAAGTTCATGAAAGGCCATCCCGATCGGGATCGCGATATCGGCGACAAGTGCTACGTTTGGCCCTTCGAGCACAACACGCGACCTGTCGCTCGTATCGTAGTGGCGCAGTTCCGACTCCAGCAGCTTGTGCAAGGAAGCCATCTGCCAATAGTCATCGGTGAGCATCGAGTGCGTGTCGGCGAGAGAGACGATCCTAGCGGAGAAATCGCGCACGAAATCATCGACGCTGCCACTCGATTTGGCGGTCGCCCCCATCATCGCCCGGACATTTGCCAGTGTGTTCTTGACGCGATGATGCAGCTCCCTGATCAGCAGTTTCTGCCGGTCGGCGACCTCTTGCTTCTGTTCAATATAGGACTTGACCTCAAGCTGACGGGTGCGGGCTCGCAGAGCCGAACGTACCGAATTTGCCAGGCTCGACGCCAGGAAAGGCCTCTCGAGAACGATCAGATAGCGGTCCAGAAAGGCCAGGCGCTTGTCGATCTCCGTCCCCCGCATCGTCAGCAGCACGATCGGAAAATCCGACCACGCCGGTTGGTGATTGAGCCAGGATGCGAACCGATTTCGATCAGAACTGATCAAGGCTTCTTCGGTAACCAAAAAGCACTGGGCTTGGTCCAACAGTGGTACTGCTTCGTCGAGGGTGGCGCAGATGTGGGACGTGATGTCGTTCTGCGCGAGAATTGCCGACGCGACCTTCGCGTCGCGCCCGACCGGTGCCAACACGAGCACACCAGGGTCCGAAGGCATCACGACGCCTTGTCTTGCAGCAGGTTGCCTTGCTTACCCTCGTAGGTGGGCACGCCAGTCAGGATCCCTCGAAATTCCTCTAGTGGTTCACCAACGGCCAGGCCGGTGGCGCTTATCTTGAATTCGCGAATGGTGTCCTCATGTGGTCCGACGCGTTTTTTGACCACGGAAATAGCTCGTCTCAGACGGCCGCCGCTTTCGAAGAAGCGCAGGAGCATTACGGAATCGCAGAGATAGGTCATGTCGACGGGGGCTGACATTTGCCCGATCAGCCCATGATTGGCCAACAGCAGGATCGTCACAACGCCCTTTTGATTAAGGTATGTCAGGATCTCGTGCATCTGCAGCACAAGATGCTGCTCCTCCGACATGGCATTGAGATATCCGGTCAGGCTGTCGATGACGACGATCCTTGCCCTTGAGCGCTCCACAGCCGACTGGATGCGCGACGACAATTCACCAGGCGACAATTCCGCCGGGTCGATCTGTTCCAGCAGCAAACTGCCGTTGTCGGCGAATGGCCCCAGGTCCATGCCGAGGCCTGACGCGCGCGCCAGGAAAATCCGCCTGGTTTCATCGAACAAAAGCACCAGCACATGCTCGCCGCGATTGAGAGCGGCATGACAATAGCTGCACGCGATGGTCGATTTGCCGACGCCAGAAGGCCCCATCAGGAGAGTGCTGGTTCCGCGGTCCAGCCCGCCACCGACGAGCGTGTCGACAGAACCGTTTCCGGTAGCCGGTGTTCCATGCTCGGCCATCTCGTGTTCGGAGGCAACCAAGCGTGGAAAGACCATCACGCCGCCAGGTCGAATGACGAAGTCGTGGAACCCGCCTCGAATTTGAACGCCGCGCATTTTGATGATGCGCAGGCGCCGCCGCTCTCCGCCATAGATCGGCGAAAGCTGTTCCATCCGGATGACGCCATGACTGATGGAATGCAGGTTGAGATCGTCATGTTCAGCCGTGAGATCGTCAAGCAGAAGCACCGTCGCATTGTTGAGCAGGAAAAAGCTTTTCAAAGCCAGAACCTGCCGCCGATAGCGTAACGAGCCCTGCGACAAGAGGCGAATTTCCGACAGGGAATCGAAGACCACGCGATCTGGCTTCATGCGCTCGATTTCGGCGAGCGCTGACTGGACGGTTTCACCAAGCTCGAGATCGGACGAATGAACCAGAGTTTGTAACTGCGACGGATCGAGGCTCAGCTCCGGCGGGACGAGCTCGAGGATTTCGATACCGTCAAGAGAAAATCCATGCCGTTCCGCGACCGAGTGCAGTTCACGCTTGCTTTCGGACAGCGTTATATAAAGGCATTTCTCGCCAGCCGCCGCGCCTTTGATCAGAAACTGCAGACCAAGTGTGGTCTTACCTGAACCTGGCCTGCCCTCTACAAGATGTGAACGGAATTTTGCGTATCCGCCTCGCAGGACATAGTCGAGGCCTTCCACGCCAGATGATATTGGTGAAGCGTCGTCTTGATCCACGTTGCCGTGCTCGCTCTTCGTGAACTCCTTAACGGATACCATTTTCGATGGTTCCCTCTTCGGCAAGAGAGGCAATTTGGGTCAGTCGCAAGAAAGGGAATGACGGCGTTAGGTTGTCGGGGCTGTCGCACCGTGTCGTTGCAGATTTCTAACGTCTCAGCGCGGTGATGGCTGGCGGAACCTCGTTCTCGCGAGCCCGTTATGCCTCTAGCGTGAGGTCAGGCGCTTGAAAGAACCATTCCCAGATATCGAGCGCGTGCGTCTCGGCGACTGCCCTCCCTTGCCATCCCGGATCAGTGGTGCTTCCGCACAAGGTAAGTACAGGCTTATCGCGGGGGTGCTTGTCGCATGCCTCGTTCTCGGCTTCGGGGTGCTCGCCGAGGAAGTCCTGGAAGGCGATACAACCAAATTTGATATGGCCATTATGTCGACCCTTCGCGCAGCCGATCCGGCCTACCCGATCGGTCCACCATGGCTTCAGGAAGCGGCCAGGGATGTGACCTCGTTCGGCAGCATGGTGTTTCTTGGCTTCGTGCTGCTGGCAGCGGTTGTTTATCTGCTTCTGGTCCACAAGCGGGCACTGGCCATTTGGATGGCGGTGGCGGTGGCCGGCGGCGAACTGCTTGGCACGATCCTCAAGCTGAGCTTCAACCGGCCCAGGCCGGAAATTCCTCATGTCACGCGAGTATTCACGGCAAGCTTCCCGAGTGGACATGCAATGCTCTCGGCGATCACGTTCCTGACCGTAGGCGCTCTCCTTTCACATGCAAGTCAGGATCTGCGCCTCAAAGTGTATTTCATGTTGCTTGCCGTGTTTCTGACGGTGGCCGTTGGCATAAGCCGGGTCTATCTGGCGGTCCACTATCCTACGGATGTCTTGGCCGGATGGTGCGTTGGCTCTGGCTGGGCGGTCCTGTGCTGGATAGTCGCTTTATGGTTTCAGGAAAGGCCGAAGCGGGGGCCAAAGACTTGAAGGTTATGGCGCTCATCAACAAAAGGGCCGGCGCTGCGGCGCGCGAGGGCGACATAGAGAGAGCCGTGCGGGATGGGTTCGCCGAACGTGGCGTCGAGGCCGATGTGCGATTGGTAGAAGGGCGAGAGGTGGGAGAGCTCGCTCAGCGCTTTGTTGCCGAAAACAAGTCGAGCTCCGGCCATGGATCGATATTGGTGGTGGGCGGCGGCGACGGCACTCTCGGCAGCGCCGCCTCCGCGCTGGCGGGGACGGATGTGGTGCTCGGTGTTCTTCCGCTCGGCACGTTAAACCACTTTGCCAAGGATTTGGGTGTGCCGCTCGACCTGACGGCGGCGATCGATACAATCGCGACCGGCAAGCCTGTCGCGGTCGATGTCGCCGAGGTCAACGGCCGCGTCTTTCTCAACAACTCATCGATCGGCATCTATCCCTTCTTTGTAGCAAAGCGTTCAGCCGAGCAGCGGCGCCGCGGGTTAGGCAAGCTCGCGGCTATCGGACCCGCTCTGATGAGAACGTTGAGATTCGCCTCCTGGCAGGCTGTCCACGTCGCCGCCCAGGGTACCCGCGAAAGACTGCGGACGCCCTGCGTGTTTGTTGGCAACAATTTCTACGACATCGCCGATCTTGGCCGCCGCCGCAGCCTGTCGTCGAAAGAGCTGTGCGTTTATGTCGTCAAGCAGCAGTCCTGGTTTGGACTGGCATTGCTTCCGTTCAAGATCGCCTTCGGCATGGTCGACGCCACACGAGATCTGGAAATCTATCGCACCAATTCGCTCCAAATCACATCGCATAGACGCGCCATGCTGATCTCTCTGGACGGCGAAGCCGTCAGTATAAACACGCCCCTGAATTTTCAGATTCGGCCAGCGGCTCTGCAGGTCTTCGCACCTGCCAAAATACCGGAACCGGTGGTCGTAGCTGAAAGCGGAGAAATTCAGTGAAGACCCTCGTCCACCTTTCGGATTTGCACTTCGGAAAAACAGAAAGCCAGCTTGTGGACGCGATCGCGGCTGAGGTTCGTGCCGTCGACTCTGATTTGCTCGTCGTGTCGGGGGATCTAACGCAGCGCGCCCGGAAAGACGAATTCCTGCAGGCGCGCGCCTTCCTTGATTCCCTTCCTGGGCCCCGTATCGTGGTGCCCGGCAATCACGACGTGCCGCTCTGGAATGTCTTCGCGCGTGCCATGACGCCTCTGTCGCGTTACAGGCGCTACATCGAGGCGGACACGGACCCGTTCTACGCCGATAGCGAAGTCGCTGTTGTCGGGATCAACACGGCACGATCCCTGACAATCAAGGACGGCAGGATCAACGTCCGCCAGCTCAAGGCGGCGACGGAAAAATTCGCACATATGTCCGATGACATTACCCGGATAGTTGTCACGCATCATCCTTTCGAAGGGCGGGATCTGGAAAGCGACGACGGCATCGTTGGCCGCGCGGATCTGGCAATGCATGCCTTCTCGCGCAGCGGCGTCGACATCATATTGTCTGGCCACCAGCATCTTCACCGCGCCGGTTCGAGCGCAAGGCGCTACCTTATCGACGGCTATGCGGCACTGCTTATTCAAGCGGGCACGGCGGTTTCGTCGCGGCTTCGCCGAGCGGCAAATTCGTTTAACATCATTCGCATTGAGCACCCTAGGATCTCCGTCGAGTGTCGGGCCTGGCAGCCTTCACAGTCTGGGTTTGAAACATCAGCCAGTTATTCCTTTCGGCAAGGTCCTGGCGGGTGGAAACCTACGTGAATGGCGCGGTCGGGGAGAGGGCATCCCCCACCAAAACGGGCGCCCGCTTCAGCGGGTTCGCCGCTCTGAGAAGGCTCGCGCAACAATCCCCGCAGCCTTGCGAGGTGTCAGTTAGCAGCAATTGCATAAGCTTTGCTCGAGCCTGCGGGACTTCGACTGCGGCTGGTCCCACGCTCGCCTTGGCTGCGCCATCCCCATCGCTCGGCAAGGCAAGGCAGCAGTTCCAAAGTCCGCAGTACAAGCCACCGCTAAAGCTGGGATTCGATCGGGAGGTACCTGACCAGGGCGGACAGGATGCGGCGGAACAATGCTGCCTCGGGTTCGCGAGCATAGGTTTGCGGTCTGCCTTCATCGCTGCCATGCCAGCGCAGAACCCCGTTCTTGAGTTCAAGCCGGTAGCTTGCTTCCGGCGCAGTCTCGGATTTGAAGCGGTGCCGCAGTTCCATGACCAGTTTCTGGTCTTCAAAAAGCACTCCCATTTCCGAGTTCAACGATACGGACCGCGGATCGAAGTTGAATGATCCCACGAAACCGATCCTGTCGTCGACGCTGAACGCTTTGGTGTGGAGGCTGGCGCCCTTTGATCCAAATACAGAAATCTTGGGCTGCCTACTAAAGGGCTGAAGCTCGAAGAGCTGTACGCCCTTTCTCAACAAGCGCTTGCGATAGTTGGCGTAGGCTCCGTGGACGGCGGCGACATCGGTCGCGGCCAAGGAGTTGGTCAAAACAGCGACTTGCACTCCGTCGTCGACGAGGTCGCCGAGGATTTTTGAACCCTTCTTGCCGGGGATAAAATACGGGGACACGATTTCCACGCGCTTGCGCGCCGACTGAATGATTGGGAGCAACTCCTTCATCAGCCAACCGCGCGGTCTCCAGCCTCGGACCTTCTCCGGAGGGTCAGAGATCACGCGCACGCGGTCGACCCAATGTACGTCGCTGCTCGCTGCTATAAACTCGGCGGTGGAGCCCTTGTCGCCGATACCGCTCAAAAGCGTCGACTCGGTTTCGGCGTCGCTTCTCTCGAAATTAGGGGCATGCGAGCCCGGCGCGGCTGCGCCGAGTTCACCTATTGGCTTGGCGTCCTGGCATGCCCAGAAAGTCTGGAAGATTCGAGCAGTTTGTTGCACGGCGGGACCGAGGACCAGCACATCGAGGTCACGGAAATTCGTCTCCGCCGCGTCAAAATAGGCATCTCCGACATTACGCCCACCGACGATGGCGATGCTGTCGTCGGCAATCCACGCCTTGTTGTGCATCCGCCTTGTCAATGCAAAAAGCCGCAAGAGGACTTCCGCGCCGCGCATGATGCCGCGCGCTCTGATGCCGCTCGGATTGAACAATCTGAGTTCGATGTTTGGGTGGTTGTTCAGCGCCAAATAAGCGGCATCGCTCTTGCGCGGATTGACGTCGTCGAGCAGCATTCTGACGCGCACGCCCCGCTGGGCCGCCCGGACAACTTCCTGCAAAAGCAAGCGTCCCGTGTGGTCGTCGTGCCAGAGATAATACATGAGATCGAGCGTGCGAACCGCGCCCCTTGCCGCCAAAACACGCGCGGCGAACGCATCGTAATTGTCTGAAATCAGCAGCAGGCCGCTCTTACCTGCTTTGATTTTATCGGTCGATGTTTGCGTAATCGAGACGTCCATGGACTGACCAGTTTCGGAGGAGAACGAGGCGCCGTTTCATTAGGTCAAGAACCCGCGAGCGCTGATCTGGTTGCACGAGGGTCTTGAGCCTGCTGAGAGCTCACGAACAGCTCGCCTGTATGATGATCAGGTGGCTCGCCCATTTCGCTGCGCTGCTTCTTGTTCGAGCATCGCAATCTTTTCGCGGATCTCCTCCGGCTCGGCATGCTCCAGGCCGACAACGTCGTTTCTGGTCTCCCTCAGCGAAACGACGATCTCATCCAGCTTGGCGTGAATGGCGGCGGTATCGCGATAGCCCTGTATAAGAACAATGCCAGTGATCACAATGGCGGCCACCGAAAGGGCATAGGTGACTGCGTTGGTCATTCCGAACGGCACCAGCGCGGTGCACAACACCATCGCGACCATCATGACGTAGAAGCCCGGTGGCCGGGAAAGGAAGTCCGCCGCCACGAAAAGGATGCGGTTCATCTTGTGCGGCCCCACAATTGCGTTACCGGGCCCTGATGCTGCAAGCGGGGCCGTGAATACAACCGAGCCATCATATCCTGGCCAAGGCGCATACGGCTATCAGCGCGGTGATGCCGACGCAAATAGGTATAGCCAGGAGGAAACCGGCCTCTATGAAGCGAGTCTTTTTGTCGTTGAACATTCAATCGCCCGTCGCTGGCTAAATTCAAGTTGACGGGTTCGCTCGCCGGCAATGCAGCGAGCGAACCGTTATCAGCGCAGGAAGGGACATAGCTGCGCTGATTTTGAAATGTGGGTTGTCCAGGTCCGATCAAGGCATACACCCATCATGACCAGGGCTATCGCCAAAACGAAAACGGCCGATGGCAACCAGCGCGCTTGACCAATCACTCCTGCCCATGAATTCGCTCCTCCGGTTTCGTGGCCGACAACTTCCGCGACAGCTGACCGTTCCAAGTTGCGTGGCCGGCAAGACCATTGCGGGATTCGACCCGACTTTGGTCCAGCCGTCTCCCCTACTGAAGTCCACCCCAGGGAACGATTGCATCCACGCCAAGTTGGCCGTTGAGCTTCGACACCACCGATCGGAGCCAACCTCACGAGGAGCACAACGATGAAATTGCATGTCTCTGCTGCAGCCGCGGCATTTCTTCTGCTCGCAGGCGTCGGCATCGCGAGGGCCGAAGACATCATTATTCAGCCGGAGCAGGACACGGTTATCCGTGAATATGTGAAGAAGCAGCCGCTTGCGTCGGTGAAGGTTCCCGGAGTGGAACTCAACATCGGCACGGCGCTGCCCGACACGGTCGAACTTCGCGAAGTTCCCAACGTCAAATACCGCTATGTCGTGATTGACAACCGGACGGTCCTGGTCGATCCAAGCACCCACAAGATCGTCAAAGTCTACGACTGACCAACCTTGCCGGCCAAACCCCGTCGCCTCTCAAGGCGGCGGGTTTTTAACTGAAACGAACATCTCTCAAATCCGATGCCTTGGACGCGCGCGTTCCGCGCGTACTCATGGAGCGATAAGTTTGACCGCGAGGTTAAGTTCCGCGCTCTCCTCTAACGTCCCAATGGCTTGGACAGCGAAATCAGTTCATCCTCGTCTACAATGCCTGCCATGTAGTTGCCGATGATTCCGGAGGCTATTGCGTCACGCGCGTCAGATGATTGGTTTTCGAGCTTCAGCTGCTCGACCACCCGATCCAGCAGAGCCATTTCGGCTGAATGAAATATACTGGCCTCAGTCGCCAGGCCGCTGAGGCTCGTTAACTCTCGCAAGACGTGTTTGCGGCGTTCCAATTGGGCGGACGCCGGGAATGGTTTTGGTTACGGGTGTAGCGTTTGTGCTGGTGGTTGTGTTCGCCGTGCTGTGAGGCTACGCCGGCGCCGGGCCGCGTCGACATCCTGACCTCGCTTTTTGGCTCGATGCTGGAACCAGTCGGCAAGCGCGAAGTTCCTCATTATAGAGGCCAGCAAACCAGGAGAAGCCGAGATGGCGACGCAGGCCTGGGCGTCCGAGCTTGGATTGACCGAGCGGTCCAACTGCTGGCCCTTGGCCGAAGAGAAGATGACGGACCCCGGGTCGGCGGTCAACGTCGCCGCAGAAGCTGCGTAGCAAGGTTCGTCGCCGTTGGATGAGCCTTGATCAATTGTTCACCAGGGCTCGTCCGCAATCAACGCATCGGCGCCGCAGAGGCGCGAACAGGAGCATGACATGGGCTTCTTCGGCAAGTTCTTCTCCGGCCTGGATCGCAAGGCGCCAGCCGACAAAAAACCGAGCGGAGACATGCGCAAAGCAACCGGCGCCGGCCCTGCGATCGCGGCTCATTCCAAGGACGCCAAGACGTCGGCAGCGACCGGTCAAAATCCAACGGCGGCCAAGAAGAAGTCAGCGAACTGACCGCACGGTTAACCCGACCTGAGACAAGCTGCAATGCGTCAATGCCGGCAGCGCATGGGCCCAATGCCAAGGGCGCCTTACTCCATCGATCGTTTCCGCGATGTATTTCTTGATGGCGGCGATACCTCACCTCTCAGACGGGCAATGTGTTGGCTGGCAAGTTCTTCGGAGCGATCGGCCTTGCTAACCCTTCATCTTTCCATCCTCTGATGGGCACTTCATCAAACGTAGATGTGTCTGAGAAAGATGCGCGCTCGCCGAAAAATGCAGCCCGACGGCTTTGGCGGCCCGCAGGCGGGAACAGCTATGCTGCTCATGGCGTTGAGAGGACTCAATCGCGGGCATAAGGAGGCTAATTGGTGAAAGCGCTCGACGGCACCCCAGCACCACGCCAAGGGAGGGACGCGCTGGTCGCACATGCTAGAGTCTTGGTCGAATGTGGCGTACAGTGAGGCTAAAAGAGTGACTTCGAACGCGAAACGGAGTCAGCAGCCACTCCGCAAAGGGGCATCCTTAATCGATGAAGAAGCGGCCAGTCGCGCTGCTTCAACAACGGAAGAGAGCAAGGCCGCTCTGAGAGCAGAGGAGGGAGACCGCGGACGTGACGCGGCTTGGCCCTCCCAGATACCAGCGCTTGGGTGGAAAGATATTTTCTGGCGCCTGTGGGAGGAATTCAGCAAGGACCGGGTTCTGCTCGTCGCGGCTGGCGCCACATTCTACCTGCTCCTGGCACTGTTTCCGGCCTTGGCCGCGTTCATTTCAATTTACGGCTTTGTCGCGGATCCAGTTACGGTTGCGGACCATGTCGCATATCTCGGCGGATTGCTTCCGTCAGGGGGGCTGGACCTCATTCGCGGCCAGCTGCAAGCCTTGGCCAGCCAGAAACCCGGTGCTCTCGGCATAGGCTTCTTCATTGGCCTTGGTATCGCGCTGTGGAGTTCCAACAGCGGCATGAAAGCCCTCTTTGATGCGATGAACATCGCCTATGAGGAACGCGAAAAACGCAGCATCATCGCGCTCAACCTCATGTCGATCCTGTTCACCGTCGGAGCGTTGCTGATCGGCATCCTGCTGCTCCTCACCGTGGGCGTCGTTCCGGCACTTTTGCGCTATTTCTATCTTGATGCTTGGACGGAGACGCTTGTCGCGGTGTCCCGGTGGCCGATCCTGGTGGGTGCGATGCTGACCGGAATATCCCTCCTTTATCGCTTTGGGCCAAGCCGCGAACGAGCCAAGTGGCGCTGGCTGAGTTGGGGCTCCTTGATTGCGACGGTGGCGTGGATCGCAGCGTCGTGGCTCTTCTCGTTCTATTTGCAGCATTTCGCTAACTACAACGCTACCTACGGGTCGCTCGGCGCCGTTGTCGGTTTGATGATGTGGACGTGGATTTCCGTCATCATCCTTATTGCTGGCGCAGCCATCAATGCCGAGATGGAGCATCAGACAGCCGTAGACTCGACCACAGGCCCGCCCCTGCCCATGGGCAAGCGTGGCGCGGTGGTGGCCGACACGTTGGGCAAGACCGCGGATTGACTGCCACATTTCACCAACGGTAATAAGTTCCCTTTGGAGCGCTTGGACAGCCAGTCATGTCATTGCCCGCAGGATGCCGGCCCACCGAGTTGGACGCTCGCACGGCGCTGTCCTGTGGCGGGCAGTCCGGCTTTGCGGCAGCGAAGAGATGGATGGAATTTACTGCCATTGCCCGAACTGCGATCAATGGAAACATTCCATCCAAGTAGGATGATCAATAACCGCGAGAAGGCAAACGCACCGGTCGGCGACATGCTCGTTGCCATGCGCTCGGATGCACTGGCGGGAGTTGGCTTTCTAAGTGATGGCGAGACGATCCATGGTGGCCCGCGGGCGTCCGGCCCAAAAAATCGACGGTGTCCCCGCGCGTATCCAGAATGGCGAAGCGGGCATTACTCAAAACAGCGAGATGTAGCGGTCACTTAAGTAAAGGAATGGCACTACCTATGATCGTGGTAAGGCTCTTTCGTTTGTCCAACCATCTTCGCGAGTTCCACAAACGGTGGAATGTTGGATACACCTTGGGCATTGTTCGCGATCTGCAGAACCCCTGATAGGAAGCAGATGGCATCGCTATTGGACGGCGACATGTCTTCGTAGGTGCGCTCATCGCCCATGACATTGGCTTCGGACTTCCGCAAACGCGATATCGATGTCGTCAACTGAAAGCAGGCCTTTTTGGACCAGCAGATAGTTGATCGACGCGACTGCCGTCATCAGACCTTCCAGCTGAAGATTGTCGACGTTCATGGCCGAGAACTCTTTACCTGGCCGGATGGGTTCTGCCCGTCTGATTGGTGGGTTTTGTCGTCCACCTCATTGACGGGGCGCGTCAGTCCGACGCCATTCTTCGGCTTCTTGTTTCCGGCCGCGTCCTGAGAGAAAGTATCCGAAGCGTCGGCGCCAGTCTTTGCCGGATATTTTGTCGCCCCGGTTTCGCGATGGTTTTCGTTGTCAGACATGTCTTGGTCCTCCGTGTGATCAACGATAACCACCCCTGCAGGGGCTGGTTCCGCTCCAAATGCAACATTCCCTTGGCAGGGCAAAGGGGTTGGCGACCACCAGAGCGGCATTGGTCCGGAAGAATTCGATCAAGTCGTGCATTCTCAAAATCCCTTCAGTTCCTTGGAAGCTTGTGGATTTCCAACCTCACCGGTCCGCCCCGTTCGCAACTCGTGCACAAGAGCGCCTGCTCCACCGAGCTGAACAGGGCTTCCTTGCCGTACCTCTTGATCAAGCTGGCGGGCTTCACTTCCGCATGATGCGAGCAGGTCTTGCACCACGCTCGCAGCGTGTGCCAGCCGCGGAGGTCGCCGAGAGCCACGTCGAGTCCGGCGTGAATGCTGCCGTCGATGATCGTCTGGGGCGAGACCTTCACCTCGCCCGGCGTAATAATCTTCTCCATGACGTGGCGGCTGTTGTAATGAATGAGCATCATGCCCGGCCGGCGCCGGATGGCGGCGTGCCAGGCCGCCTGGCTCACCACAGCGTCCGGCGATCGACAGATGGTTTCGAGATGCGTCTTCTCCTCCCGGTCCCATACCTCGATCCGGAAATTGTCTTCGGCGGTGTCCACCATTTAGGGGCGCGCCTTATGCCAGCCGCGAGAAAAGCCATTGGAGACCGCCGCGCGTGACAAAGCGAGTTCCCGTTCAAGTTCGGCGTTCCTAGCTAGAGCGGTCAGCAAGGCGACCACAGCGTCGCCACCGGCTGCAGCAATGGCTTGCTGGGCCGCCAACCCCAATTCGGACATAGCTTCGCCGATCGGCGCATTTTGGCGCTTTCCCATGGCCCGTTTCCTGCTCAGATGCAGTCAGAAATAAGGAACATATTCCTGTCAGGTCAAGGGGGTATTGACTTTAATGTTCTCATTTTGTTCACTGTAGGCAATTTGGAGACAGAAGCCGTGAAACCGGTCACCGCAACAAGTCCGAGCAGCCCGAGATGTGCCGCGGTTTGGCGCGAGATGCCCGCCATACAGCCTTGCAGGCTGTCGGTGACAAGTTCGTCGTTTGCGCACAAGGGCGATGAGGGCGCAAAAGGAAATGATCTACGGATGAGCGACGAACCAATCAAGCTTGCCGAGGGCATGATGGCGGCGCTGCGGCAAAGTGGACGGATCGAAAATCATGTCTGCGAGTTTAGGGGGTGCGGGAAACGGGCGCCGTTCGGATTTGCCAAACCGAGACAGCCATCGCTTTGGTTCTGTTTCGAGCATCGCGAACACGGCGACATGGATTTGGCGGGGTGAGATGATTAGTCGACCAAGAGAAACGGACGATTATCCGGACCGCGTCATCGACTGCCAGGAGGCGATGGAGCCCGGCTTCCAAGCCATCGTCGATTGCATGCTGGAGGCAGGCTGGTCGCGCGGCGAAACTCTGCAGTCACTCAAGCGGCTTATCGCGGCGGACAGTATGACCCAGAAAGAGAACGCCAGGACCGAAACACAGCTTGCCATTGCTCGGGCCATGATGCGGGCCGGAAAGTCCTTTTAGGAAGCTCCGATTGATGGCACCCTCTTTTGCGCTTTCGAGCGCGGGTTCCTTTCACGGTCGCGCATCATGAGAGCCGCCTCAGTGCGGTTTCGCACATTGAGTTTCGACAGCACCCCGGTCATGTGGTGCTTGACCGTCTTCTCCTGCAGCTCCAGGCGCAAGGCAACCTCCTTGTTTGAGAGCCCTTCCGCCACCAGCCGCAGGATTTCCGTTTGCCGTTCGGTCAGCTGCCGCAACCGGTCCGCCACGCCGTTGGCGGATTGCGGGGACTGGAGATCGGAAAGCAGCCGCGCCGACAACATCGGCGAAAGATAGCTCTCGCCGGCCGCCACGTTGCGGAGGATTTCAGCAAGCGCGCGCGATCCGACACCCTTGAGGATATAGCCCTGCACGCCGGCGTTCAGCGCCGTGGTTACATCGGCATTGGTCTCCGAAACGGTCAGCATGACGATCTTCTGGGCGGGATGGACGGCAAGGATGCTTGCAACCGCCGACAGGCCGCCGCCCGGCATGGAGATGTCGAGCAGCAATATGTCGGGCTGCACCGTCGAGGCGATGCGTTCGGCATCTTGCGCTGTCGCGCCTTCGCCGACGATCTCGAAACCTCCGATCTCCGACAGGCTGCGCGTCACGCCTTCGCGAAACAGCGGATGATCGTCGACAATAGCGATGCGGATAGTGCCAATCATGCTTGCTCCTCGGGCAGTATTTTCGAGACGACCGCCGCTGGCTGATGCGTCGGCGAACCCATTGCGTTCGGTCCGCTTCAACCGTTTTGGCGCGGCCCGCATGCTCTTGGGCCGCTTCCCGCCATAGGGATATCGGCTCACAAACCAGCAATCACGATCCGTTAAAATCGTCCATTCATTTTCTGTTGAGAGCAGACGACAGGAGAGTAAAATTCGTTCCTTCGCCCGGCTTCCTCAAACGGCCGGCGCGGCCCGGTTAGTCCTGTTTCCACCTGAAGGCTGGCCGGGCCGCTTGCGACGACGCATCGCCTCGAAGATCACTTGGGTAACGCTTTCGGCACCAAGGGCGCGACTTGCGCGTGATGCAAGCAGGTCTGGCACGACCCACGCAGCGCGTGCCTGCTGCGCACGTCGTCCAGCGCGACGGTCCAGTCCGGCGTGAATATGCCGTCGATGGTCGTCTGGCGGGGCCGGCTTGCTTCGCGTCCGAGATTTCAGTGGGCCGGCGCAATAGTGCCTATCCGCCTTCGCGTATAATGGCGCTGTATACGCGCAATCGCGTATATTGGGTCACAATACGCGAATGCGTATATCAAACTCTGAAGGCTTATCATGGCCTGCCAGATCGCACGCAATGAAAGGCAACTCGGCGCCACCCTCCGTCGCGTGCGCAGGCAGGCCGACCTCACGCAACTGGCCCTTGGAAATAAGGTTCATCTGCGTCAGGCAACGCGACTTAGAACTGGTCGTTCGTCCGCGCAGCAAAAGCAGCGCTGCCGAAATCGAGGAGTTGTTCTGATGGTGCCGCGGGGCCCCACCTATCGCGAAAAGTCGTCCTGAACGGCATTTGGTCGGCCTGCTGCGCAGGCGAGCACTTTGATAGCGCAGTCTCGGCCAGCAGCCAGCGGCACAACCGTTCTCATCCTGCTGAAGGGCTCGTCGCAGCTGTCGGCCCGATGGGGTCCATAGTTCGGGACGGTAGAGGTAACCCAAGGAAGGCTGACCTGGTCACTTGCTATGGAACCCCGCGCGTCCAATGAAGTTGGAGATCTTACCCGCACGGGTCCATGAACAAGGAGAACATCGCAATGGCAGCTACGAAGAAGGCAACCGCCACCAATAAAGGCCTCGAGGACATGTTTGTCGAAGGCCTGAAAGACATCTACTATGCCGAGAAGAAAATCTTGAAGGCGCTGCCGAAGATGGCAAGGGGCGCGGACGACCAGCAGGTCACCGCCGCCTTCGAAAAGCATCTTGCGGAGACCGAAGGCCAAGTCGAGCGGCTGGAAGAAGTATTTGAGATTCTCGGCACGGCGGCCCGAGGCAAAACCTGTCCGGCCATCGACGGCATTCTCGAGGAAGGCTCCGACATTCTCGAGGAGTACAAAGGCTCGGTCTCACTGGACGCAGGTCTGGTAGGCGCCGCGCAGGCGGTCGAACACTACGAGATCGCGCGCTATGGCACTCTGATTGCGTGGGCGACATCTCTTGGCAGGGATGATGTCGCGGAACTGCTCAACGCCAACCTGGAAGAAGAAAAAGCCACCGACGAAGCACTGACGTCGCTTGGCGAGGCGGGCGTAAACGACCGGGCTGCCGAACAGCAGGCCGCCTGATCCGTCAGTGGAGGGGTCCCGTTTAGGACCCCTCACCCGCCGGTTTGCTACAAGCCCTCGCGTGTCGACGGACATCCGGCGCTAGCCTCAAAGACGCCCGGGGAGCGAGACGAGGGGTTAGAGCGACGAGCATCCTCTGACCTAAGTCGGCTGGCGGTCGAAGGCGACGCCCTGCCCACGTGCCGCGGCGCTTGCCGCAATCATCTCGTCGAGCGCCGTAGCACGCTCCCGCAGCACAGTCTCGATCGACTGTCCGGCCTGCGCGACTCCTGCACAGTCCGATGCTCAAGCGCATGGCTCCGCCGAACCCGAAAAACCTGCGCACCTCATTTAGCCGCCGCGAAAAGACCGGTAAGAACGCAGCCTGCGATTTCTGCGAGGATTGGTACCGGGCGCTAAAAGGAACTTACCCGCGGAGTCTTCGAAGCGATCAGGCCTCTTTCCTGGTAGCGCCGCACGCCCCGCGGGGGTGCATGGTCGGCCTGCGCTGGTGCTGGGTGCGCATGCGGCCTACTCCAGGCCGAGCGCAATACTTTGAGGACGCAGCACTCCTCTATGTCTAAACCTTCCACATCGAGACCATCTGACTGCGCGATCGGAACCTTTCATGGATTGCGGGGTTCGTCGGTGGGGCCAACGGATATAGCCGCCTTGAAGCTCGACAACGAAGTTCGCCACACCTCCGAGGAGCTGGATGATCGCGTCTTGGCTGACGTCGTGACGGCACTGAACAGGCGGGTCAACGTTAGCCATGACTTCGACATTCCATATATTGCCGGCTACAGCGACGACGCGAAGACCATTTACATCGACCGGCACCTGCCCCGGACACTAGCTTGGAAGGGACGGGACTTCAGGCTAGCGCCGTTCTTGGTAACCCACGAAATCATCGAAAAGGCCTTGCTCGATGAGCTGCGGCTTCACTACCTACACGCGCACCAGGTCGCCTTGCGCGCCGAGCGCGACGCCGTGCGAGGGGCGGGGCTGCCATGGCGAACCTACCAACGGATGATGAAAGCCCATGAAAAGCCGATCGATGAGGAAAAGCTGAAACGCGTCCCGGTGGACTTGGATCTGACGCCCTACAAGGATTTGGATGACTTCCAGATACTTGAGCGGCTTGTCAGAGCTGCGCGGTAATGGAAAGATGAGCCTCTAGGGGCAGGCGAGCACCTATCCGTATCATTAGGCGCCGCGCACACAGTGTTGCGCGAAGCGCAAATACTCTTCGGTTTGAACTCGTTTGGCACAAGCCGCCCCTATTTTGGTTGTATTAGCCTGCCGCTGGACCCGCCCAACGAATCGCCCGCGACCCGGTCGATAGGAACCAGGTCGCGGAGAGCGCGTCCGTCCATTCAACGGACAGGCCAAGCCCCTCTAGTTCGCGATCATGCGTTGTTTGTCACGCGCGTTAGCGTAGCTGCCTTTTTCATAGGCCGGCTGCGCGTTAAACTGCTCTTTTGTAAAGTTTGTATATAGATACTTATTTCCTGACTTGTCCGTCATGAACTTGAGGTTGTCCATGCCAACGGCCACCTCCTTGGCGCCTATCCCGAGGAACCCACCGACATCGATCAGGACTGCGTCGACTTTCTTGTCACCCGTCAGCACAACGTCGCCGATCTTTCCAACCTTGGCGTCGTTGGCGCCATAGACGGTCGTGCCGACCAGATCCTCGGCCCGGATCTTGTCGATCGGAACGGCGGTCAAAGCCGTCTTATCTACAGCTGCGGTAGTGGTTGAGTCGGTCACCACTGTCGTGGACGCGGGGGGTGTGTTGGAAGCCAAGGTTGGGTCATAGGCCTTGGTATCGAAGTTCGGCTGGGCCTGGAGATCTTCCTTGGTGGTCTTGATCACAAGCCAGCGCTTGCCGTCCTTTTCGGCCCACTGGGCCTTGTTGAAGTCGAAAGCGACATTCTTTTCACCGATGCCGAGAAAGCCTCCGACGCCGATAATGAGAGACTGCGCCTTGCCGTCCTTCGCAAGCAGGACGTCATTGACCTTGCCGATCGTCTGGGCATTAGCGTCCGTTCCGTTGTAAACGGTAGCGCCGATAATTTTGGAAACAAGGCTGCCATTTGGCGCGACCGCAGCAGTTGTCGCAGCATTGGTGTCCGCGGGCGCCGCTGTCACAACATTCGCGGCAAAAGCGCCTGAGGCAACAAGGGTCGCTAGCGCGGTGGCGGTAGCCAGACTTTTGTAACTCATCGTGGTGATCCTTTCGTTGTCGTCGCACGCCCTGCCCGTTGCCCGGACAGGACGGCAACTTGATGCATCACAACGGAATGCGCTGATCGAGGTTCCCACGACACCCGCCCGCTGAAGCCAGCGGCCCACAGCCCGCCCCACGCTTACTTTGCGGGCGGCCTTGCCAAGTTCGAGCGAGAAGTTACTCGCCGTGCGTAGCGTGGAAAGAAGGCCCCAACGGACTATAGCGCGGGAGCCATGGGCCACCCCGCCCGAGGGCTGGCCGGGGGGTGTCAGCAAGTCCCCTCGGGACTCGAGCCAGTTGCCAGGCGCGTAGCGGGAACGTTCCTCGCCGGTTGTCTTTCACAACGTGAAGGGAACTCTTGCCGAATTATATGTCGCCGTCATGCTTGGTGTCGGACCTAAACCGCGCGAAACGCGGGCAATGCTCAAGTGGGGCACGTTCATCGGTCGACAGCAGTGGGCGATTGCCTCGCACAAGCCCGCCGACAGCCAGTCAATGTCCAGTTCGAGGTCCTGGGGCGGGTAACTCGCCGCGCTAAAAGCGCCGTCGTGCGTAAATTGTTCAAGCTGTTTCTGGGCCAGTTGGTCAGCGTCTGCGTCAGGAGATCGGACCCCTTTACCTTCAGCTAACCACCCCCTTCACTTCCGACATGTAGGCAGCGACTTGGAACAATTGTTTAGACGGCGCGTTGTGGCCCGTTTAGATCGGGGACCTCGAATGACTGAACTACCGCAGGCCGACGTTGCCGCCGTCAAGAAACCGGCAATGGTCCTGGGCGGTAACCTCGACTATCAGGACTTTTTCGAAAACGGTGCCATCGCGCTCCATCTGGTGAGCGCGGATGGCCTAATCTTGCATGCTAACAAGGCGGAGCTCGATCTCCTCGGCTATCCGGCAGAGGACTATGTCGGTCGCCACATTACTGAGTTTTATCCCGACCGGGACGTGATCACCAACATTTTGAGTAGGCTCTCCCGTGGTGAGCAGATTGCCAGATATCCGGCGCGTTTGCGCGCCCGTGACGGGTCCATCAAGCACGTCGAACTTACGTCGAGCGGCCATTTCCGCGACGGCAAGCTAGTCAACACCAGATGCTTTACTGTCGATGTAACTGACCTCGAGCGGACACGGACAGAACTCAGGCAGCAGGACAACGCCTATCACCAGATTCTCGATGGCCTTCCGGTCGCCATCTACACGACTGACCAGAACGGCATCATTACCTATTACAATCGAGCCGCTGCCGATCTGGCAGGGCGGGAGCCTCAGGTCGGCAAGGACAAATGGTGCGTAACGTTCAAGCTGTTCACCACTGACGGCAAGGAGCTGCCGCACGACGAATGCCCGATGGCGGTCGCCCTCAAGGAAAACCGGCCGGTCCGCAACCAGCAGGCCATAGCGCAGCGTCCGGACGGGTCCTTTTTCCCGTTCATGCCCTACCCCACTCCGCTGCGCGATGAGCAGGGCGGCCTCGTTGGCGCCGTGAATATGCTGCTCGATCTGACGGACCGCCAGCGTGCCGAAGAGACCAGGCAGCACCTGTCGGCGATCGTGGAATCCTCATTTGACGCTATTGTCAGCAAGGATCTCAACACCATCATCAAGAGCTGGAATCGAGGCGCCGAAAAGCTCTTTGGCTATACCGCCAGCGAAGCGATCGGCAAGTCGGTAACCATGCTTATCCCCGACGACCACCAGGACGAGGAACCTCGCATCCTTGAGCGCCTCCGCCGTGGCGAGCGCGTCGATACCTATGAAACGATACGTCGGCGCAAGGATGGCAGCCTGGTTCCGGTCTCGCTGACGATATCGCCCGTGCGTAACGCAACAGGGCAGATCGTCGGCGCCTCGAAGATTGCCCGGGACATCACATCGGCCAGGGAAAACGAGCAGCGTATCCGCATGTTGATGCGCGAGGTCAATCACCGGGTGAAGAACCAGTATTCCGTTATCCTGTCGATGATCCGGGAGACCAACAAACGATCGGAGACGCCCAAGCAGTTTGAAGCCCAGGTGCGCCAGCGCATCATGGCATTGTCGCGCTCCCACGACCTGCTTGTGTCGGCCGACTGGAAGGGAGCTACCATCCGTGAACTTTTGGCGGCGCAGGCCCAGCCATTTCCCCGCGGTGAGATGATCGATATGTCAGGGCCGTCGTTCGTGCTTGGCCCCAATGCGGTCCAATATCTCGGGATTGCCTTCAACGAACTCGCGACCAACTCTGCGAAGTATGGCGTGCTCTCCGGCGATGACGGCCAGATTTCTGTTACATGGAACATCAGCGGTTCCGGTACATCGCGGCTCTTCCACCTGACCTGGGCGGAGACCGATGGGCCGCAAGTCACGACCATCAGACAGGGCGGCTTTGGAACCGTGGTCCTGGAGCGGGTTGCACCTGAAGCCGTGGGCGGACGGGGAAATCTTGAATATGGTTCGCATGGGATCACATGGAACCTGGAAGCGCCGTTGGCCGGACTGGACCGTTCCGTTGCCAATCAGGATTAGAAGCCTAAAGTAGCCTTGCTGGAGACGGGCGTTCGTCACTCGTTTGGCCATGCGGAATCTCCAGCCGGAACACCCCCTCGTCGCCCGGCTGGCGGTCCGCGCGGGATTGGCTTGCGATTTCACTTTGTCAGCAAGCGGTGCTGTTTGCGCATCGTGACGGGTTGGTACCGCTGGTCTATTGCCGGCCCCTACCCCGATAGATTTCATCCGCATTGACACGACGATGTGTTGAAGCCGGGAAATGTGACGAGCCGTCTTCAGGAGTCTTTGGCCTCGGTCTGGCGATGCTGGCCGTCAGCATGCGTCTCAACATAGCGGTCTTGGCAACACCACCGCGTACCTACGATCTGAAACTTTGCTCCGCCGAATGGTCGCGTCTGGTGCGCGCAAATCCATGTTTTCAATATCGTTCTGCGATTTTTTTACTGCGGTAAATTTCTGGATGCGGTCAGTGCGATTGGCCGCGCTCTGGCCAGCGTTAACCTTTTGTTAACCCAAAACTTCTTGCCGGTAAGTCCGAATCGGAGCTTAATGGCGCTTGTTGTGGGCATTGCTTACAAAAAGCGCCAATTCAGGTTTCGACGAGAATGAATGTCTCCATCCGGCTGCCACGTTTCGAGTTCGATGACAAAATCCTCGAACAGGGCGCCGAGATTTCCCGGCGGTTGAACCAGCTTCGGATGGAGAAATTTCCGCCCAATGCGACGAAGACGCTACGCACATTCTCGATGGCGGAGGTCGCTCACTACCTCGGGGTCTCGCAGAACAATTTGAAGCGTCTCCATCTCGAAGGCAAGGGGCCGTTGCCTGACCAAAGTCCTTCCGGCCGTCGCTCCTACACGGCTACACAGATGCTCGAGCTCAGGCAGTTCCTGGACCAGCATGGCAGGACTGAAGTCAAGAAGTACGTTCCGCACCGCAAGCTTGGCGATAAGCTCCAGGTGGTTGCGGTGGTCAATTTCAAAGGCGGCAGCGGCAAGACGACCACGGCAGCCCACCTCGCCCAGCACCTGGCGCTGACTGGTCATCGGGTTCTTGCGATCGATCTTGATCCGCAAGCTTCGCTGTCTGCTCTGCACGGCTTCCAGCCCGAGCTCGATCGCAACCTCTCGCTCTATGAAGCGATCAGGTATGACGACGAACGCAGATCGATTGCGGATGTGATCATACCGACAAATTTCCCCGGCCTCGACATCATTCCCGCCAATCTCGAGCTGCAGGAATACGAGTATGACACGCCGCTCGCCATGCAAGACAAAACCTCCAGTGCCGGCCGCCAGTTCTTCACGCGCATGGCCAAAGCGTTGTCGGAGGTTGACGATCGGTACGATGTCGTCGTTGTCGATTGCCCGCCCCAGCTTGGCTATCTGACTTTGACGGCAATGTCGGCGGCGACATCGGTTCTCATTACGGTCCATCCGCAGATGCTCGACCTGATGTCGATGAGCCAGTTTCTTCTGATGCTTGGCGGCATATTGAAGACCATCAAGGCCGCCGGCGCCGCGATCGAACTTGACTGGTTTCGCTACCTGATCACGCGCTACGAACCGACCGATATTCCGCAGGCGCAGATGGTGGGCTTCATGCAGTCCATGCTTGCCGGCCAGATCCTGGAAAACCCGATGTTGAAGTCGACGGCGATTTCCGATGCAGGCCTCACCAAGCAAACACTTTACGAGGTGGAGAAATCGGCCTTCACCCGCTCGACATATGACCGCGCTTTGGAATCGCTCGACGCGGTGAACGCCGAGATCGTCACACTCATCCATCGTGCGTGGGGTCGGTCATGACGGCGAACTTTACGGCAGTAAAAACCGGCTATTTTGCTCGTGGAATCAGATCGCTAGCCGCTCACGGAGGCGGTTGAATGGCCCGTAAGGATATTTTCGGCAGTGTGATGGGACCCGTCGCTGCGGTGGCCGATAACAAGGATGTATCGGGGTATGCCGTTCGTGGTGCCTCCCGCTCGATCATGCAATCCTTCGAGGAGCTCTCCAAGAGTTCCGTCGTCGATCTCGATCCTGCCCTGGTTGACACCTCGTTCGTCTCGGACCGCCTGGACGAAGACGATCAGGCGTATCAGGAGTTGCTGTCGGCAATTCGCGAGAGAGGTCAAGATTCTCCGATTCTGGTCAGACCGCATCCGGAGGTTTCAGGACGCTTCCAGACAGTATTCGGCCATCGCCGCGTCAAGGTTGCCCGCCAGCTGGGAAGGCCGGTCCGCGCCGTCGTCAAGAAGATGGGCGACGAGGACCATGTCATCGCCCAGGGCCAGGAGAATGCCGCCAGGGCCAATCTGTCCTTCATCGAGAGGACCCTGTTTGCCGATCGCATTCTCAAGCGCGGCCACACCTCGGACACGGTGAAGTCCGCTTTGGCGCTCGATGACACGACCTTTTCGAAGATGCGCTCCGTGACCGGCAATATCCCCGAGCCAGTCATTGTGGCTGTTGGCTCGGCCAAGGCCGTCGGACGGGACAGGTGGTGGCAACTGGCCAAGCTCATGGAGCATCCTGGGAACGCGGGCAGGGCGGCCGACTATGTGAAGAGCGCTGATTTCGCGGAGCCAAGCAGTGACGCACGATTTGCGCTTCTTTTCGACTACCTGAACGCTCCGGCGAAACGTTCGCCGGCAGCGCCGAAGACACGAGAAAAGGCCTGGGCGCCGCAAGACAGGTCGGTGCGGGCCAAGATCACCGACACCGGAAAAGTGTTCACGCTTGCCCTGAAAGCAAGGGAAGCCTCGCCGTTCGGTGCGTTCATCACCGAACGGCTGGACGAGCTTTTCGAAGCGTTCCGGCAATCGGAAATGTCTAAGAGAACAGGAGACTGAAACCGCAAAAGAAAAAGGCCCCCGAACGTCGCCGTCGCGGAAGCCCTTCTCGTCTGTAGCAAGCTGAGAATCGCACTTCCCCGAATCACTGTCAAGAGTCGTGGCGCCATTTCGGCGAGCAGGTTTCTTTTGCCTTCGTGAAAGGTGAGGGAAATGGAGAGTGGGTTTGCGACGACGCCTTTTGGGCGGCGGCCGATGACGCTTGCCTTGGTGAAGGCCAATGCCGCGTCGCGGCAGATTCCGAAAGGGGCCGCCGTTGAGAAATGGCAGGTCTACCGGTGGCTATGCGAGGGCAAGTCGATCGTCGGCGTTGGCGATCGTGCCCTGGCGGTGCTGAGCGGGCTGTTGACGTTTTATCCTGACGACCAGATCAGCGAGGAAAACGGCTTGATGGTCTTCCCGTCGAACGCACAGCTGTCTTTGCGGGCGCACGGCATGGCCGATTCGACGCTGAGAAGGAACCTGGCCGAGCTGGTGAGTTGCGGCCTGATCATTCGCCGCGATAGTCCGAACGGCAAAAGATTCGCTCGTAAGGGGCAGGGTGGTGCTGTCATGGAGGTCTTCGGGTTCTCGTTGGCGCCTCTGCTGGCACGGGCGGCGGAGTTTCAGCGCGCCGCCGAGCAGGTCCGCGCCGAGTGCCAGGCGCTGAAATTGATGCGGGAGCGCATCACGCTGCATCGCAGGGACATTCAGAAGCTGGTCGAGGCGGCGATCGAGGAAGGGGTTCCGGGCGACTGGGGCGGCGTCTGGAGGCGGTTTCGGTCCATCGTGGATGCAATTCCGCGCCGGGCGGGGCTGTCACAGCTTGAAGGGATCGTTGCCGAGCTGGTCGTGCTCCACGATGAAGTGGATAGGATGCTGGAAAGCTTCACAAGTTCCACGAATCCTAGCGGCAATGAGTCCCAAAATGAGCGGCAGCAATCTGATTCAAACACAGACTCCATTTTTGTATTTGAACCGGCTTTCGAAAAAAGCAGGGCGGCCGTTGAGCCAAGACCGGCACCGGACGAGCGGTTGAAAAGCTATCCGATTGGACTGGTGCTGAAGGCCTGCCCCGAGTTTGCGGGCTATGCTGTCAACGGGATCGCCAGCTGGCGCGATTTGATGCTCACCGCGGCCCAGGTGCGCGGCTACCTTGGGGTTTCACCGTCGGCCTATGAGGAGGCTTGCCATGTGATGGGTCAGGAAGTCGCCGCGATTGTGATTGCGTGTATTCTGCAACGGGCACAGCACATCAATTCGGCCGGTGGCTATCTGCGCGTGCTGACGGAAAAGGCGAGGGCAGGGGAGTTCTCGGTCGGACCGATGCTGATGGCCGCGCTCAAGGCCAATGGCCCGGCAACGAGGATGACGGGATGATTGAGGTACAGGTTCGTGGGGCAGGTTGCTCGGCGCTCTAGGTGACGGCATGCGGCCACCTACCGGCGGTGGGCTCCCGGGCTTGAAAGCTGTTCAGGAATGCCATATCTTTTGCACAAGAAACATGACTCCTGATATGGTGAACACTGTGGGCCATGCACTCAAGGCAGCCGAGCAGAATGGGCCGCTCGTCTTGTCCTATATGGATCGGAACGGGAAGATTGCGATCGAGCAGGTCGCGGACGGTTTTGGCATGTCCAAGGGTCAGTTGGCCCAGACCGCCGGTCTTGCGCGTGAGACACTCTATCGCTCAGAGCGCAGCGCTGCGGCAAAGACCCAGGGGCGTCTGCGCGAAATGCTCGAGATCATCAGCCGCGTGAGCGATTGGGCGGGCGGCAAGGAACAGGCGATGGCCTGGTATCGGGCTCAGCCGCTTCCGGCATTTGGCGGACGCACTGCCGAAGCGCTGGTGAAGGATGGCAAGGCCGCCGCGGTCCGTGATTATCTAGATCACATGGCAGTCGGTGGTTTTGCGTGAGGTTCGCCGGAACCTGTTACAGGGCACACGATCCACGCTGGGCATTCAAGCCGACTTCCGGTGATGGAGCGGCGATCAGAGGCGCACGGTTCAACCCCAAAGGCGTGCCGGCGCTCTATCTGGCGCTGACAATCATGACAGCAATCAAGGAAGCCAACCAGGGCTTTGCGCACCGGATCGATCCCTGTGTCCTTTGCTCCTATGAGGTCGACTGCGACGACATCGTGGATCTGACGACGGAAGAGGCGAGGGGAGAATTCGCCATAGCGCTCAAGGACATGGCCTGCGCCTGGGCGACGGCCATGTCCGACGCAGAGCGCCCGGCGTCCGGGTCCATCTACGACCGGCTGCGGTCTCGCGATATTGCCGGAATTGTGGTCCCAAGCTTCGCGCCAAGTGCCCATGATGAGGATCGTAACCTTGTCCTTTGGGACTGGGGTCCGGACCTTCCGCATAAAGTAACTGTCTTCGATCCGAGCGGCCGGTTGCCGAAGGACCAGTTGTCTTGGTCATAGTGGGCTCGTGGAAGGGCAGGGGAGGGGGCTTGTCAGGGCCTACAAACCGCTTGCCTTGGTGAGGTTGACTCTGAACCGGTCGCGCCGGCGCTGATAGCGTCGGGTCATCTCGGCCGAGGCATGGCCAAGCTGTTTTTGCACATATCGCTCGTCGACCTCGGCCGAGGAGGCCAGACCAGCGCGCAGCGAGTGGCCTGAAAACTTCATTTCCCGCTCGCTTTCGGACAATTCGCCTCGCACGCCTGCAGCCAGTGCCGCACGCTTGACGAGGCGGGCGACTTCCTGATCGTTCAACCGATCAGTTCCCGCTGTCTTGCCTTGGCCGGTGACGCGTCGAAACAGCGGGCCGTGGGCGACGCGGGCAAGCTTCAGCCAAATCTCCAGCGCCACCACTGGGCAGGTAGCGTCGGACGAGCCGCGACCGATCTCGACCTCACGCCAGCCAGTCTTACCGCGCAGGGTGACGAGCAGCCCTTTTTCAAGGATCTCGACCCAGCCACGACTATCCTCGGTTTGATCCCTGGCCACGTCGAGGCCGACGATTTCCGAGCGGCGCAGGCCGCCCGCGAAGCCGAGCAGCAGCATGGCACGGTCGCGCAAACCGCGTAGGGTGCCGCGGGGAAGCGTCTCCAGCATGGCAATCAAATCCTTGGGCAGGATCGCTTCCTTCTGCCGGGGAGGGAACGCGTGGGTTTTGCGGATACCGGCCATAACGGTGGCGATATGCCGGTCCTTGCGGTCGAGCGGCTGGCCGCGCTGCGCATAGTTCCAGGTCAGGGAGGAAAGCCGGCGTTCGATCGTCGACACCGAGTTAGGTTTCTTGTCGCCGGTCGCCTTGCCGGAGGCGCAAGCGGTGATGTAGAGGCCGACGACCTGCGGATCTGGCGGAAACATCTCGACGACCTGGCGCCGGCACCAGCCGGCAAAATGCTTCCAGTCCGAGCTATAGGCGCGGCGGGTATTGGCGGAACTCGCCGCCTCGACATAGTCGCGGGCGCGATCGGCGAGGTGCTCGAGGTGGCCGGGAAAGCGCAGCCGGTCGACAGGATTTTGCTCCGGCAGGGCAGGGGAGGGATCATTCCTGGCGGCCGTCAACCGCGCATGCGCATTTGACTCTTCAGCGGTATCTCGGCCCATGGCGTGGACGATCTCCACGATATCAGGCAGGTCGTCTTGTTCGGGCAATCTCGCGAATCCTCAACTATGATTCGCACCATATCATGTCGGGGACGATTGGCTGGAACGTCCCCGAAATATGCCCTGGTCGGATCGCGGCGGTATGATGTTCAACGGCTTTCATTTTCGTTGAACATGGGCTATGTTCAACAACGACATTTTTTGTTGAGCATCATGATAACGCGCCATTCGCCGCTCGCCCATTCGGCCTACCACGATCTTCTGTCGTCCCTGCACGACGAAGTCGCGGCGGAGATCCGCGGAACGCCGACGCGTATTGACCGCAACGGCCGCGTCTATTGGTACGATACCTACCGCGTCGGTTCGGACGTCAAGAAAACCTATATCGGGGAAGATAGCGAGGAACTTCGCCTTCGCATGCAACGCATCAAAGCACTGCGCGACGACCGCGACAATCGTCGACGCAATCGCGCCCGGCTGGTCCGCCTGCTACGCGCGGAAAGATTCCTTGGCGTCGATGCCGCGACCGGCAGCATTCTGCATGCATTCGCTTCCGCCGGCGTTTTCCGCCTCGGCGGCACTGTCGTGGGAACTCAGGCGTTCCGCCTCTACGAAGGCGAGCTCGGCGTCCGCTTCACCCTTGACCAGACTGCCCAAACGAACGACGTCGACATAGCCAGCTTCGAGCGACTCTCGATCGCGCTGGACGACAGTGTGTCGGCGCCGCTCGAAAGCGTCCTCAAGGATTTCTCGTTCGAACCGGCGCCGACGATGGACCCCGGCAAGACCTGGCGCTGGAAACAAACGCGGAGCGAGACACTCGTCGAATTCCTGACGCCGTCTTTCGCCGAGGAGGAGGGACTGCGTCCACTGCCGGCGCTCGGCGTCCACGCCCAATCGCTGCATCACCTCAACTATCTCCTGGCAGAGCCGATGCTAGCAGCCGTTACCTATCGCGACGGCGTGCTCGTGCAAATTCCGCGGCCGGAACGCTTCGCAATCCATAAGCTCATCGTCGCCGACCGCCGCCGGGACGGGCCGGACAGCCTAAAATCCATCAAGGACCGGCTGCAGGCCGAATTCCTGATCGAAGTGCTTGCTACGGACAGGCCGGACGATCTGCGCGAGGCTCTCGAGGACGCCCTGGCGCGCGGCAAGCGCTGGCGGGACAGGATTGCGGCCACCTTGGAGCGCTCGCCACCGCTGCAGGCTGCCCTTGGCGACATGATGCGATAGCTGCCGCGCCGGAAAGTGGTTGGTGAACCAAAGCGCGAAGGCGCCAGATCGCCCGTTATGCGCAGGGCTCTCCATGATCGTGCGCGACATTTCCGCCTGGAGTGCGAGAGTCCGTCCGGAAGCCCGATTGACGTCGATTTCGGCATTCCGCTCGACCAGAGCGGCTGACTGCCGCCCGCTGTCCGTGGATCAAGCGCTACCCGGTCCGCCCAATGAACGCGACTTGTCGTCGATCTGACGGCGAAAAGAGGCTGTACGCCGGTGAAACCCGCGCGAAAACGGCCATTTCAGACACGAATGATAATGCAACATTATCATTCGTTTCGGCCCACCGACAGGCTGTGCGTTTTGATGCGAAAATCATGGCACAAAGCGCACGAGCGCTTTACCCTCCAAAATCAATGATTCGCCTTGATCCCTCGACCGCTAGCTCCTCTGCGCCTCCCTCCGTTCCGGCTTGGGCGATCACAAGTGCCGGCGCGCCGAGCGACGGCGACGCCGCTTTCCGGGCTGGCGCCGCCCTGGGTGTCCTCGACACGCTCGCCCGCGCGCAGCCTGCCTGGTCCGGCGTTTGGCGGCAGCGGCTGGCGCTCGATTGCGCCGCCGCCAGCATGCGGCTCGCCGGCCGCGCCGAGGACGCGGCCGCCTTGCGAGACGCTTGGTATCTGCGCCAGGCCGGGGCCCACCCCGGACCCGCCGGCACCATCTTTGGCGCCTGGCGGCAGTTGGCCGGGCAGCCGCCCGTCGCTACGCCTGACCGGCTCGTGAAGATACTCGACCAGCTTGGCTTCCATTGGGATGTCGAGGCGCTGGCCGCGCTTAGTGAACACATCGACGACCTGGCGCGATCGGAGTGGCCGGCGCCGTTCGCCGCCGCGGCGATCGCCTCTCGCGTCGTCGCCATGCGTCCCAATGCCGAGCTTTTGGCCTGGTGGCTCGCCGACCTGGTATTGGCGCAAAGCCTGCGCTGGCCGCGGCCGCTGCCGCTCCTGATGGCGCAGGCCTTTGGCCCGTCCTTCCGCGCCGAGGCCGGCGGCGGCAAGCGCATCCGACCCGCGGAGAGAGATTTTGAGCGCGCGGTCTGCGTGGCCTTTGTTCAGGCGGCGGCGCAGGCCTGCCGGCTGGCAGACGAGTTGTCGCGCCGCGCCGAAAAACTCCTGGCGGTGGCGCCGAAATTGCGCGCCAAGGGCGCCGGCGAGGTGATCTTCCTGCTGCTCAACGAAGACGCTGTCTCAGGATCGCTGACGACGAAGGATCTGTCGCGCTTTGCATCGCGGCGGCTGTTCGAGCGGCTGCAGCAACTGGAAGCCGTGCGCGAGCTCTCCGGCCGTCCCACCTTCCGGCTGTTCGGGTTGTAGCGATGAGCGAAGCCTTTGCCCGCCACAAGCCGAACGATCAGCCGGCGCTGCTTGACACCGAGCTCGATCACCTGCCGCCAGAACTGCGCTGGCGTGAGTGGATGGGCCGGGTGGAGGCGGTGATCTTTGCGGCAAATGAACCGGTGCCGCGCGAGGTGCTGGCGCGCGTCGTCAGCAAAAGCTGCAATCTCGACCTGGTCATCGACGACATCCGCGCCGAGCTCGCAGGCCGCCCCTACGAGCTCGTGTCCGTTGCCGGCGGCTGGCAGCACCGGACTAAAAAGGCCTTTGGAGACATCATCCACGCCGCCTTCGGCACCGCCGGGAAGGCGACAAAAGAACTGTCGCAGTCGGAGGCGCTCGTGCTGATGTGCATTGCCTATTTCCAGCCGATCACGCGTGGCGAGCTGTCTGCCTTCTTCGGCAAGGAGGTGTCGCGCGATCTGATCGGCGTGCTACGGGGACAGGAGCTGATCGCCTCGGGGCCGCGGAGCCCGAAGCCCGGAGCCCCCTACACCTATGTGACGACGAAGACTTTCTTGTCGCAGTTCGGGCTCGAGACGCTGCGCCAGCTGCCGGATTTCGAGGCGCTCGAGGACGCCGGGCTGCTGTCGAAGGAAAAGCTGCTTGCTGGCGACATCATGTCGGAACTGGTCGGCGACCGAGAGGGGCCTGATTAACAACGGGCGAATAGTTTCCGATCGAGGCTTCGCTTAGCGACCAGGACTTCCCGCGCCTATTTCACGGGTTCGGATTGGATCGTCTCTATGGCAGCCACGAGGGCTGGAGTAGCCTCCTCGTCGATGGAAATGATTCCTTCCAGCTTTTTTGCCGATTAGCTGCGGGGTAGCGCCTGAGTTGTCGAACAACCAAGTTTGATCAGCCTGCTCTAGAAACCAGGGCATCTGCGCAAGCGATTTTGTGTAGCGCTGCACGATCTTGTGTTCCGGAACTGCATGACCGCTTTTCTTGATCTGTAGCCGAACACGTTCAACGGTAAGCTGCGGCGTGGCCAAAAGCACGTAGATGAGCCGGACCTCGAAGCAGAGGCTCTACGCCAGGCTAACCAGACGTCGGTACTTGTCGGTTGACAGCACTGTTTCTACGCCGACTGTTTGATGGGCGCGGACCGAGGCCTCGAGGCAGTTTTCAATGCGCCGGACAGCTTCAAGATTGGCCGCGTCGAGTTCCAACCCTCAACATCTCGTATCCGCGCGGCAAGCAAATCCGGGTTTATGATCCAGACGGAACGACCGAAGGCTTCGATGTCGGCATCCTAGGCCTCCTGTCGGCGCCAGGGGATGATCCGGGCAAGGCTGAACCCCCGGGACACCGGCGAATGGATTATTCGGGTGGCTGATCGGACGCGCCATGGAAGAAAGTTTGAATTTCTTCCATGTCGATATTGCCATCGCCATTGTTGTCGACAGCGTTGAATATCCGTCCAACCAAATCTTGAACCTCGTTCTGCGACAGCGCGCCATCGCCATTGGCGTCCATTATCGCAAACATCATGCGCATCCCTGCGCCATGCATCATCCTGGCTCCCATAACATGACGGCCTTCCCTCATGCTGCGCCCTTCAGGCGGACCCTCTCGGAAGTCGCGGTGCCATCGGCCGCCGCCGCTCCGTTCTGCTTGGGTGTTGCGGTCCTCTTGCATTCTTTCCTGCATCATTTCACGCATCATCTGACGCATCATTTCGCGCATGGAGCCCTGGGTCTGGGCGTTTCCCGGAGATTGTTCGGCTCCCTGCTGCTGTGCCGGTGCAGCTGGTGTGGGTGTCCCGTTCATCTGTGCCAGCGCTGGCGAGGCCAACAGTGTCACCATCACGGTAGCGGCCATAGTTGCGGTTGCTGGTCTCATTATGTCCTCCTTGGACGATGGATACGCCGAACGTGTCGGCATCAATCCAAACCCGCTGCTCTTCTCATGGTTCCTCTGAGGTCAGCCGATGACTGTCGCGTAGAACAAGCATGTGCAATTAGGCGCGCCGGCGCGAAGCCGGGCGCGGAACGGACCATTCCCTGTGAGCGACCTCTTGAAAGTACGGCGGCGAATTAGGCCGTAGACTCATAAGCGCGCAGCCAGAGCCGCATTGAGGCGAGCTGGACCATGGCGAGGAAGTTGGTGGCGAGCTTGTCATAGCGAGTGGCGACGCGGCGGAAGTGCTTCAGCTTGGAGAAGAAGCGCTCGATCAGATTACGCTTGCGGTAGAGCCGCTTACTGAAGCAGGGCTTCCATCGCCTATTGCTCTTCGGGGGAATGTTGGGCGTGGCGCCTTGCTGCTGGATCAGATCGCGGATGCGATCGGCGTCATAGGCCTTGTCCGCCAGCACGATGGTGCGGGGGCCAAGATGGTCAAGCAGCATGTCGGCGATCTGCCCATCATGCGCCTGTCCTGCCGTCAGCCCGAGCCGGATCGGGAGCCCCTGCGCGTCGACTACGACATGAATCTTGGTTGTGAGCCCGCCGCGCGATCGACCGAGGCAGTTATCAGCACCCCCTTTTTTGCCGTCGCAGCCTGCTGGTGGGCCCGGACGGAGGTGCTGTCGATCATCTGAATCTCGCCATCATGAGCTTTGGTAATGTCAGCCATGAGGCGGTCCCACACACCTGCTTTCCGCCATCGGACAAAGCGGTTGTAGCAGGTGGTGCGTGGACCGTATCGCTCTGGCAGGTCGCGCCATGGCGCACCGGATCGCAGCACCCAGAAGATGCCGTTGAGCACCCGCCGGTCATCGACGCGCGGCACTCCTCGCGGCTTGTTGGGCAACAGCGGCTCGATCACGCGCCACTCGAAGTCGGTCAGGTCATATCGGCTCATGCGGAGCCTGAATCAGATTGCGCCGCAATATAAAAGCCGCCAGTCGGAAACGACCCATTGCGGTCGTTCAAATTCTATTTTCGACTTTGATCAGTTTTCAGCACTTTGGGGGTAAGATTGATGGCATGTCCGGCGGTTTATGGCGGATAGGCGTGATTTCTGACTTTTGCTCAAATCCCGGCCCCAATCCTAGGCCAAGTCATGTCGCGCTTAATTGTGTTTTGGCGAGAGGGCTCTACCAGTGATGCACGGCGGCAGAAACACCGTCATTGTCGCAATGGCGCTGCTAGCGGTCTGGTTGTACAGCGGGCGGCTTCTCGGCTTCCGAAGCTGGGAATGGCACCAGAAGCTTGTTCTGGAGGTTGACACTCCGACGGGCACCAAAACAGGCGGGAGTACCGTTGCAATCCACGCCAGCACTGATCCGAAATGGGTCCCGATTTCGGCTGCGGACGGCATCCGCAGCGAGGTCAAAGGTGAAGCGTCCTTCGTAGAGATTAGTCCTGGGAAGTACCTTTTCGCCACTGTTGACTCTAACTCTCCCGCAGAGCGGGCAGCATTTACCTTTCCGGCAAAAAAGGGGGTTAATGCGTATGATCAATTGGATGCCATTGAGCGAGTACGGGAAGCGCGAACTGTTTGGCGCGGAAAATATCCAGACCTTTTTACATTTTTGAATAATTCTGATCCGAGCTCTGTAGAAAAAGTTGATCCTAATAATCTTGAAGCTTCATTTGGTCCTGGCGTATTCCTAAAGCGTATTACTTTGGAGATTACAAACGAGCCAGTAACAGACGGGGCGATAGGAAAGATCCTAGCGTGGCTTCCTGATTACTACAAAACGCAATTCGACGGGAGTCAGGGAATTGTTTATGTGGGAAAGTATGAAAGCCCAGCCAATTCTCTGAGCTCCGGGGCATTTAAGACACCGTGAGATCGATCCATCGCCAATTTTGAGCAGAAAGGTTAGCCGGATATGACGCCGGATTTATTTAACCTATTGCTTTCCATGGATGCCTACAATCGTGGCTATGCTGAAGGCATGACCGGTCTCGGTGGAGTTGGATCGCAGATAGGCGATGCGACGGTGGTACAACAGAGCGATACGGCAAGGCTCTCGGCGCCGAGGGCCGGGAGCGCTTCTGTCAAACAGACCGGTCGATCGCGGCCAACAAGGCTGATTTCGCTGCGATTTCGCGACCGGCGGTCTGGCAGGCGGCAAGCCAGGGGCGGACACGCGGGGTTTCTGGCTGTGGCATCAAACCCCGTTCCTGAGACTAGGCCAAGCCACGGCGCGCCAAATGCTGAATTGGCGAGAGAGTTCTGTCCATGATACGCGGCGGCAGAAATATCGCCATTGTCGCGTTGGCAGTTCTTGCTGTCTGGTTCCTCGGCGGAAGGCTGCTCGGCTTCCGAAGCTGGGAATGGCACCAGAAGCTTGTTCTGGAGGTTGATACGCCGACCGGCGCCAAAACAGGCGGGAGTACTGTTGTAATTCATGCCAGCACCGAACCGAAATGGATCCCGATTTCGGCGGCGGGCGGCATCCAAAGCTATGTCAAAGGGGAGTCGGCTTTTGTCGAGGTGTCACCTGGTAAGTATCTATTTGCGATATTGGACTACGCGTCCGGCACGGATCGTGCATTCTCCACGTTCCCGGAGGTAGGACCGAATGGCTACCACCGCGCCAGCGCAATGGAGACGTTCCGCGGGACACGTGTCGTGGCCCGAAACAAGTATCCGGATTTTGTCACGTTCGACGATATCTCTAATCCAAAGTCGATAAAGAGAGTCGATCCTGACAACCTATCGGCGACGTTTGGACCTGGCGTAGTACTCAAACAGGTTACCCTGACGATCACAGGTGAGGCAGTGACCGATGGCGCGATCGAAAAGGTCCTGCCCTGGCTTGCTGACTTCTACACAGTGCGTTTGGTTGACCCCAGCCAGCGAACCCAAAACCCGCCTGACCTTCTGATTCGATCCATAACTTCCGGTGCCTTCAAAACAAAGGGCTAAGGCTATTACCCGACATCCACCCGATGACCGGCTTGTCCCTTCTGATCGCCAGTAGCGGACAGGCCGTTGTCCACCCCATCTCGTTCATTCCGCATTTATGAGTTCACGGCCTAGTCATCGCCTATCTGTGGCGGCCGACCCGCCATTGGGCGGGAAGCCGCGACACGTTGATGATGCGGGGCCGCCGCTGATATCGAGTAGCACCAGCGACATTGATATCGTTGTTGCGAATATTGAAGCTGGAGTGCGATCTTTGCTTTTGGCGGGGCGAGGGCCCTCAGGAGAGTGTCTCGATATTGTGTTACTGTCTCGGGCTATCGGATGACGGGATCAGCCCCGCGCTAGCCAAAACGTGCGAACCGCCGCGCGAACCTCCTGCACCCGTCCAACCAAAAGATGTCCGCCAGTGTTGTAGATGACCAGCTTGGCACCGGGAATCTTGCGTGCTGCGAACTCAGCTGCCGGCAGCGTGTTAAACAGGTCGTCGCGCGCGGAGATGATCATTGTCGGCGCTGTGATTTCTTCCAACGGCAGTTCATGTAACTCGGGGGCGCTATCGATATTGATTCCAACAAAGCGCAGCGACAACGGCTCAACGCTCCTGACGAAGTTCATGATGCGGTGCCGCTCGGCCTGAGGCGCAGCCGCTACCAGCGCCGGTCGAACGCCGAGGAAGCGAACGAGCACTGAAGGCGCGATCTTCTCGGTCGCCCACCAAGCGAAATCGCCGCCGGCGTTGACGGCCCAGTACGCGAACCTGTTGCCGCGGCCCACTTCGATCGAGATCGGACTGGTGGGCGAATAAAGGGCTGGAACGATCAGGATGAGAGCGGCTCCCTTGTCGGGGTGCCGGAGTGTCAACTCGACAGCGGAACGCGCACCTGCCGAAACGCCGACAACCACCGCTTTGGGAACATTCAGTTTGGAAAGCAACGCCGCGTGCGCATCGGCCTGCGCGGCTGGCGAGGGGTCTTGCGGAACGGGCGTGCGCAGATAGCCGAAGCGTGACGGCGCGATGACCCGAAAGCCCTCACCCACAAGATCGGCAGCAAGGGCAAGGCCTTGGTCAAAGCCGCCGCCTCCGCCGTGGATCGATAGGAGCGGAATGCCCGCACCGCCATCGGCGTATTCGATCGGACCCATGTCGAAGTTGGCGACAAGACTGCTTCGGCTGGCGGCGTCGCGCTTAGGACCAAGCTCGGTCCTGTAAAGCAAGAAAACCACACCGGCCGCCGCCGCCATGGCGATGAACATGGTCAGCAGGAAACCTCCCGTACGACTCGTTGCAAAAAAGCCCACAAAAGGACGGGTGAATATTGACCTGTCTTGCCTGGAAACAAGTTGATTTGCCTCAATTCCCTTGAGCACGCGCCGGTGATAGGCGCCGCTGCGGGACGAGATCGGCGCCGATTACGGCAACATCTCTCCCGGTCAGGTCCAGTGGCCTGGTTAGATCAACCGATGCCGCGCCTTAGATTCGTTTGCCCGTCGCTTCGTGCCATTGGTGTCGTCGGCTTTAGCTCGCTGCGCCGCGTCGCTTTGAGCCCGATCTGAGTTCTTCTTCCTTCCGCTAGCGCCACCTTCATTCTCCCATCTTTCGATTGCCCTCCGTTCGAGCACCTTTCGCGTCTTAAGCACGTCGAACTCAATGCCGACGCCAGCCGATAGAGCTTCACTCGCGATGGCGTCGGCAAGATCGGCGTCGGAGATTTCCAGTTCTGGAAAGATCTGTCTTATTGCTGCCAGGGCCTCTGAGAGAGCAATTGGTTTCAGGTCTCTTTGGACCTGGTTGAGGAAGGCGTTAATTGCAACGAGCACTTCAGGCTGAATCCGGAGGGTCGGGTCCGCGCTATTCATGGCGATTCTCCCTGGCAGTCGTCTTAACGGTGCATATGCGTCGATAGTTCCCCCACGCGCGCAGGCACCAGCTTTCGCGGGCATGAGTGATTGACCGCATTCACCGCCCGCGCTGCCAAGCCGGCCTCAACAAGAGCCAGGCAGCGCACAAACTCAAACGCGCAGTCTTCTTCTATGAGCGTAGCGAACTCGGCGACCGGTCGTTCGAAAGTACTTGCCGCTCGTTTGAGTTCTGTGACCGCCCAGTCGAAATAGACCGTGTTCCAGTGGACGACCGCGCCGACAGGCATTCCGCTCATCGTGCTCCAATCTTATCGCAAACGGTGCCAGCACCTGCCGGCCTTCGGGTGTCGCCAGTGCCTGCTCGGCACCGATCTGGCGAAACAAGCTGTCGAACGCGATGCCGATTAGCTCCGTCGCGGTGAATGAAGGATGCGTTCTCACTATCCGATGCGCGATGTCCATCAGACCGACACGCACATCCGCAATGTTCGCGCGCAAACTCCTCTGGGACGTGCCGTGATCGTGCATCGGTTGGAAATCCTGTTGCCAGAAGGCTGACCTTCCCTCCCGCCGCCTCTCGGACAAGGACTGGGACCAGCTCAAGCGCGAGATCAAGGACCGAGTGGTCAAGGTCGTGGCATTGGACTTGCCGACTTTGCACATGATGCTGAAGACCGAGGACGCCTTCACCGGGCGGATGTTCGATGCGATCAATGGGATGTTGCTCGACATGCTCGCCGCCATCGCCCGCAAGGACTACGACGACCCGCGTCGCAGGCAGGCTCAGGGAATCGCAACGGCGAAGGCCGAGGGGCGCGTGAGGGGCCGGCCCGAGGCCACCATCATAGCCATGCTTCGGAAGGGCCAGAGTTGGAACACCATCCTGAGGGCGACAAACTGCCTATAACGAGCCGCGGGGGCAGCGGGCTCGCTCGCGGTGGCTGCCGGGCCTAGCCGACTTGGGGCTTTTTTCGGGGCTAGCCGACTATGCTTTCGTCGGCCCACGCTCATCGTCAGTGGCGGCCTCGCCTCGGCTGGGGTGTTGCCTGGCATCACGTTTTAAACCCTGCGCAGCTTTGATCACGGCCTTGCGGCTGTTGCCGTGTTTTAGGATCAACTCCCAGACCAGGTCCGCAGCCAAACCGTTCTCCGAAGCGAAACTTTCGACCTGATGGTCGTGAATAGCATCATGCCAGGCCTTATAGCCGCCCATTTGGTCTCCGCTCTAGGCGCCGCACGGCAAAGGTATGCGCTCTTGCTAATATAAGGAACATGCGAACGAAGGACGGTCCTTGCGAGGACGCATGCCGGCGCCGTTTTAGCGACAAAGCCGGCTCTCCACACGATCACCGGTGGAATATACGGGGTTTGAATAGCTGAAAAGGACCGCGCGGGCTCCTAAAGCTGCGAGACTGGGTTAACGTTCTTTTTTGGCCACCCGGGCGCTTGGGCCTGGAACAGGTCAACCTTTGTGGGCCGGCAAACGTGTCTTTCCACCCGTCGACACGCGTTTGCAAGGGAACGAGATTGGCGCCTACCAATCAGTCGAAGCTCAGCAGGTCGCCTCCCGCGGTGCCTTTGATCCATAAAATCGCCATGCTGACAGGTGCTGGGACGCGCTGGAGCATTTTTCGACCGAGTCGGGCGTCTCCCGAGGTCGATCCCGGATTGCATGCGCGCTCCTTCACGGGAAGGGAACCACAATGCATTCCGGCAGTTAAATAGGGGGATGAGCCGATTGGCAGCCTGTCGAGGCAAGGCATCATGCGCGAGAATCAATCAGACGTCTTCGATCTGTTTTCGGAGATTTATTCCAACGCGGCCCAGGAAGAGATCAGCCTCCAGCAATATCTGTTAGCCTGCCGCGAGGACAAGTCCATGTATGCCTCGGCCCCGGAACGCATGGTCGAGGCAATCGGCGATCCAAACCTGGTTGATACCAGCAAGGACGAGCGGCTCGGCCGCATTTTCTCCAACCGCACCGTCAAAGTGTATCCCTCCTTTTCCGACTTCTACGGAATGGAAGACACGATCGAGCGCATTGCCGGATATTTCCGCTACGCCTCGCAAGGCCTCGAGGAGCGCAAGCAGATCCTCTACCTTCTAGGCCCGGTCGGCGGCGGCAAATCCTCGCTCGCCGAACGGCTGAAGAAGCTAATGGAGCAGCGCCCGATCTACACGCTCAAGGTCGGCAACCAGATCAGCCCGGTCTTCGAATCGCCGCTCGGCCTTTTCCATCCCGACCGCATGGGCGATCTGCTGGAAGACAAATACGGCATAGCTCGCCGCCGCCTGAACGGACTGATCTCGCCCTGGGCGGCCAAGCGTCTGGACGAACTGTCCGGCGACATCTCCAAATTCAGCGTCGTCAAGCTGTTGCCGTCACGGCTCCGCCAGATTTCCATAGCCAAGACGGAGCCCGGCGATGAGAACAATCAGGACGTCTCGGCGCTGGTCGGCAAGGTTGACATCAGGCAGTTGGAGAACTTCAGCCAGTCCGATCCGGATGCCTATTCCTACAGCGGCGGCCTGAACCGGACGACGCAGGGCCTGCTCGAATTCGTCGAGATGTTCAAGGCGCCCATCAAGGTGCTGCACCCGCTGCTGACGGCGACCCAGGAAGGCAGCTACAACGGCACCGAGAATTTCGGCGCCTTCCCCTACCAGGGCATCGTCGTTGCCCATTCCAACGAATCGGAATGGCAGCAATTCAAGAACAACAAGAACAATGAGGCCTTCCTCGACCGCATTCTCGTGGTCAAGGTTCCCTATTGCCTTCGCGTCACCGAAGAAAGGCAAATCTACGAGAAGCTGCTGCGCGAAAGCGAGCTGGCGAACAGCCCCTGCGCGCCCGAAGTGCTGGACATTCTCAGCCGCTTCACCGTCTCGACCCGCCTTGCCAAGCACGAAAATTCGCCGCTCTACACCAAGATGCGCGCCTATAACGGCGAGAACCTCAAGGAGATCGACCCGAAGGCGAAGTCGGTCCAGGAATATCGCGATGCCGCCGGCGTCGACGAAGGCATGACCGGCGTCAGCACGCGCTTCGCCTTCAAGATCCTGTCGCAGACCTTCAACTACGACACCAAGGAGGTCGCCGCCGACCCCGTGCATCTGATGTACATCCTCGAGGAGGCGATCAAGCGCGAGCAATTCCCGAAGGAGACGGAAGCCGCCTATCTCGAGTTCATCAAGTCGGAACTCGCAACGCGCTATGCCGAGTTCATCGGTCACGAGATCCAGAAAGCGTATCTGGAATCCTATGGCGAATACGGTCAAAACCTTTTTGACCGCTACATCGCCTACGCCGATGCCTGGATCGAGGATCAGGACTACAAGGATTCCGATACGGGGCAGATCCTCAATCGCGACGTCCTGGACAAGGAATTGTCGCAGGTCGAAAAACCCGCCGGCATCGCCAATCCCAAGGACTTCCGCAACGAAGTGGTCAAATTCACCTTGCGCGCCCGCGCGCGCAACAATGGCCGCAACCCGTCCTGGACGAGTTATGAAAAGCTTCGCGAGGTCATCGAGAAGCGCATGTTCGGCCAAGTCGAGGACCTTCTGCCGGTGATCAGCTTCGGCTCCAAGCAGGACAGCGTCACGGAGAAGCGGCACAACGAATTCGTGCAGCGGATGGTGGAGCGCGGCTATACGCAGCGGCAGGTCCGCCGGCTGGTCGACTGGTACATGCGCGTGAACAAGGCGGGTTGAGCGACGCCCGAACGGTGCCATGCCGATCTTCATCGACCGCCGCCTGAATCCGAAGGACAAGAGCCTTGGCAATCGCCAGCGCTTTCTAAGACGCGCGCGCGAAGAGCTCAAGCGCAGCATCCGCGACAAGGTCCGCGCCGGCGGCATCGCCGAACTTGACCGCGAGCATGTGGTGCCGATCCCTCGCAAAGGCACCGGCGAACCGACCTTCGGCGACGACAAGGAAAGCGGCCGGCGTCAGCACATCCTGCCCGGCAACCGGACATTCAGCTCTGGTGATCTTATCCCCAAGCCGGGCGGCGGCGGAGGCTACGGTTCGGCCGCGGGAACCACCGAATCCGAAGACGACTTTCGTTTCGTGCTGTCGCGCGAGGAAGTGCTCGACCTTTTCTTCGAGGATCTAGAGCTACCCGATCTGGTCAAGCTCAACCTCAAGCAGGTACTGAGCTTCAAGCCGAGACGGGCAGGTTTCGCGGCAAGCGGGGCGCCGACCAACATAAATGTCGGACGCACGATGCGAAACAGCCACGGGCGGCGCATCGCGCTCAGGCGCCCCAAACAGGCGGAGCTCGACGCGATCGCCCGCCAGATTGCCGAGCTGGAAGCCAAGCCGGCAAGCGCCCTAGTGCGCGAACGCATCGCCGCCCTGCGCGAGGCGCTTGACCGGCTCGAGCGCCGGCGCAAGCGAATTGCCTATGTCGATCCGGTCGACATCCGTTTCAATCGCTTCGATCCCCAGCCTCTGCCCAATGCGAACGCGGTCATGTTCTGCCTGATGGACGTCTCGGGATCGATGGGAGAGCGCGAGAAGGATCTGGCCAAACGCTTCTTTGTGCTACTGCACCTCTTCCTGACACGGCGCTATGAACGCACCGACATTGTCTTTATTCGCCACACCCATTTGGCCAAGGAGGTGGACGAACATACCTTCTTCTACCACACTGAAAGCGGCGGCACCGTCGTCTCCACCGCGCTTGAGGAAATGCACCGCATCATCGAGCAGCGCTATCCCGTCGCCGAATGGAACATCTATGCCGCCCAGGCCTCCGACGGCGACAACTTCGCCGGCGACTCCGAGCGCTGCATAGAGCTGCTCGACCGCAAGCTTATGCGGCTTTGCCAATATTTCGCCTATGTGGAAATCATCGACGAGCGGGAAAGTCACATTTTCGGCGCGACCGAGAACGGGACATCGCTCTGGCGCGCCTATAACGCCGTCGACGGCAAATGGCCGAACTTCCAGATGAGGCGCATTGCCGCCCCGGCCGACATTTATCCGGTTTTCCGCCAGCTCTTCGCCAGGCAGCCTGATCTACGCAAGAGCGCGTGAGGGACTTCGGAAATGGTCAGTCAGGCGCGCAAGTCCGAACTGCTGTTTTCCGGGTCGGACTGGAATTTTGCGAAACTGGCGCGAGTCTACGACGAGATCGAGGCGCTGGGCCTCGAAAAGCTTGGTCTCGACATCTATCCGGTTCAGATGGAGGTCATCTCTTCCGAGCAGATGCTCGACGCCTATTCATCGGTGGGCATGCCGCTGATGTATCGGCATTGGTCGTTCGGCAAACGTTTCCTCTACGACGAACTTCTCTACCGCAAGGGCGCTCGCGGCTTGGCCCACGAACTGGTCATCAATTCCAGTCCCTGCATCGTCTACTTGATGGAAGAGAACACCATGGCTCTGCAGGCCCTGGTGATCGCGCACGCAGCGCTGGGCCACAACCATTTCTTCAAGAACAATCATCTCTTCCGCCAATGGACGGATGCTGGCGGCATCCTGAGCTATCTCGATTTTGCCAAGAGCTACATAGCCCGATGTGAGGAACGGCACGGCCTGACCGCAGTGGAGGCGATTTTGGATTCCGCCCACGCGCTGATGGAGCAAGGCGTCTTCCGTTACCGGCGGCCGCCGAAGCTGTCATCGGAACAGCAGCGCGAAGGGCTGCGCGAGCGCCTCGAATACGAGGAGCGTTCCTTCAACGATCTCTTGCGAACGCTGCCGCCCTCGCCGGGAAAAAGCAAGCCGGAAGCCACCGACGAAATCCTTGCAGAGCGGAAGAAATCGCTCAAACTTCCCGAGGAAAACCTGCTCTATTTCCTCGAGAAGAACAGCCTCGTTCTTGAGCCCTGGCAGCGCGAGATAATCCGGATCGTTCGCATCATTGCGCAGTATTTTTATCCGCAGCAGCAAACCCAGGTGATGAACGAAGGCTGCGCCACTTTCGTGCATTACACGCTCATGAACACGCTTTTCGACCGTTGCCGCATCAGCGAAGGCGCCATGCTCGAGATCTTGCGCAACCACTCGAACGCCGTCTTCCAGCCGGCCTATGACGACCCGCGCTATTCCCGCATCAATCCCTATGCGCTGGGTCTGGACATGATGCAGGATATCCAGCGCATCTCCACCGCGCCGACCGCAGAGGACCGCGACTGGTTCCCAGACATAGCCGGCCGCGGCGACTGGCGCGATACTTTGCTCGATGCCTGGGCCAACCACCGCGACGAATCCTTCGTCCGCCAATATCTGAGCCCGACGCTCATCCGGAAGTGGCGGCTATTCATGCTGGCCGACAGCGCCGACGAGCCGCACTACGAAGTGGCCTCGATCCACAACGAGCGTGGCTACGCCAAGATACGGTCAGCGCTCGCTCAAAGCTACGACGTGGGGGCGAGCCGGCCCGACATCCAAGTGATTGACGTCGATCTCCTGGGCGATCGGCGTCTGAGGCTTCAGCACACGGTAAAGAATGGCATCATGCTCGAGGGCGCAAGCCGCGACGCGACCTTGCGCCATATCCGAAACCTTTGGGGCTACGAGGTCAGCATGGTGGCACTGGATGCTGAAACCGGTGCGATGCTCAGCGAACGCTCGACAAAGGAAATTTGAGATCAGAGGCCGCCACTCGCCGGCCGGCCATCCCCTGAACATCCGAACAGACTTATGTGACGACGAAGACTTTTCTGCAGCAGTTCGGGGCTCGACACGCTGGGCCCAGCTGCCGGATTTCGAGGCGCTCGAGGACGGTGGACTGCTCCCGAAGGAGAGCTGCTGGCCGGGGATATTCCGGCTGGGCTGGCCAATAGGGAGGGGCGAGAATAATGTCGTTGAGGCACAGGTGTCGTGAGCGGAGCGTTGTTGCCGCATCATTATTCGGGCGGCGGACACTCGAGGTAGAGAGAAACTTGCCCGAGTTGGGGGCGGGCTTGGTCCGTCGAAAACGGACCGCGCCCGCGCAATTCTGGTCCCGTGCGACCGGCCACACGCCTGGCGGAGCCTACTCACTTGCTTCCCGGCCAGACATCTCTTCTACGAGAATCCGGAAGAAGACGTGTGGCAAGCTATCTGACACGGGTGGGATCACAGGCTTGAGCGCACCGGGCTCCCACCAGTCCCCGTGCTTGCTCAACACTGACCATGCGTGATCGCGCTGAAGCTTGTGACCGATCTGGTCAGGCAGTTCTTCGAAGCGGCCGTCGACAATCACGCTTTTCCATCCGCGTCCCTGGGTGTGTTCGACAACGTGGGCGCACACCGAGGGGTTGGCACGCATCCAGTCGATCTTCTTGCCCGGTAAAGAGAACGCGTAGAGGTGACTGTCGGCGTAGGCGTAGTTGAAGCAGACGACGTAGGGTTGTCCGTCCTTAGCGCATGCCAAATGGCCGACACGATTGGCAGCCAGCAATTTCGTGCATTCCAAAGTAGAGAGCGTGCGGACCAGCATGATGCGACCCTCTATCCTGTTACATTTCACACCCTTGGCAGCTGAGCTCGCTATGACGTGGATCAAATTGCGCTAACTGAGCCGACATGCCTTTGCCGTGCTAACCAATCCTGTCGAGGGAGGCGAAGTGCAATGCTTGGTATGATCGCCACCTGCATGACATTCTAAGGCTTCCGGGACTGGTTTCGGCCCATCGCTTCCCATTGAGCCCCGAGCAAAACCGCGGCGACACCTTATCGATACCTAGTGCTCGACGAGATCGAGACGAACAATCTGGCGGAGACTATCTGTGAGCTGAAAATAAGGACGGCCGCGATGAGATTCCGGCCACTATGGGCACGGGACAGTTGTGTGCTGGCGAGCTTCTTCGAACCTATCGGACCGTCGGTGAGCGCGGCGTTGAAGAGCACGAAAGGCTAGCCAGCAGTTGGCGCAAGCTTCGCCCTCGCAAGGTCGTGCCAGGAACAAGGGCGCGCTACTGCTGGGAGCTTTAAGCGTTGCGCCGGCAGCACTCGGAACCTCTCAGCTGCCGCCGTCTACACCGCCGCTGCTTCCACCCGCTTGGCTAAAGACAACTGTACCGTCAGGTTTGCGAACTTCCACCGCCACGACGCCATCATCCTGCTGTCGAGCGGCGAACGACGCCTGGGCGTGCTCCCTGGCCTCTTTCTCTGCATCCAAGGGCGTCATTTCAACTACGCCCTGCTTATCGTACCAAATCACTGTGTAGACCATTGTTACAACGCTCCCAGTCCGCCGAACGCCAAACTATGCGCCCTGTCGCTGGGCCGGTCTATAGCGGGCCGCTGTCAGTTGGGGTCCGTTTCGCTCTGGCGGAGCCTGGGACGAAGCCCTCGCATCCGATGGCCCGGTCGTCCTCGAGGTCAAGACCGATCCCGAAGTGCCGCCACTCCCCCGCACTTCACTTTTGAGCAATCAGGAACCTGGCCTGGTCCCTCGCCAAGCGCGGCGCCGAAGAGATGGCGTCATCCGTGGAACCGTCCGACAGGTGCCAAGTTCTATATTGCCGGGCAAGACTGACTGGCCGGCGATTGGACGTTCGGCACGTCCACGAATGAGGTCGTGACGCGCCAGTGAAGCGAGGCCGAACGCGGGCCTCGGCTACGCGAGCGAGGCGGAAATGACGTCAAAGACACGGTCCCCAACCATCCGACCATATGAGGGACCCGCTGGCGGCTGGGGGTCGGCGAAGTCCGTCGCAGCGATTATCGCGAGAGAACATGTCCTCTTGCGGGACCCAAAGCTCCTTTCGACCCAGAACAAGCCTGAAGGGTATATGTGCGTCAGCTGCGCCTGGGCAAAGCCCGCTCAGCCACATCCGCTTGAGTTCTGCGAAAATGGCGCCAAGGCCACAGCGTGGGAGACGACGTCGCGTCGAGCCGGTCCGGCATTTTTTGCCAATCACACGCTGAGCGAACTGGAGACCTGGTCCGATCACGACCTGGAGGAACAAGGCCGCTTGACGCATCCCATGCGTTGGGATGCAGCCAGCGACAAATACATTCCGGTCGCCTGGTCCGATGCCTTTGATGAGATTGGGAGAGAGTTGCGTTCCCTCGATCCTCATCAGGTTGATCTCTACACATCCGGCCGTGCCTCGCTTGAGACCAGCTACATGTACCAGCTGTTCGCGCGCATGTACGGCAGCAACAATTTGCCTGACAGCTCCAACATGTGTCACGAGGGTTCCTCCGTGGCGCTCCCGGAAAGCATCGGTTCATCCGTCGGGACGGCGATCCTGTCCGATTTTGAGAACACCGACTGCATTTTCTACATCGCGCAGAACGTCGGAACCTCGTCGCCTCGGATGCTTCATGATCTCCAGGATGCCGTCAACCGGGGCGTCAAGATCGTCACCTTCAACCTGCTGCGCGAACGGGGCCTGGAGCGCTTTGTCAATCCGCAGTCGCCACAGATGCTGACCGGGAAAGAGACAAAGATCTCGTCGGAATATTATCAGGTCAGGAGCGGGGGCGATATCGCGGCACTGTTCGGGGTATGCAAGGCGCTAATTGAAGCTGACGATGCCCTCAAGGCATCAGGCGCAAGCCGCGTGGCGGGGCAGGATGGGAAGCCGAAGGACCAGGACAATGCCGCGATGGTCGCCTTTGCGGCCTCGATGGCCTCGGCAGACAACAAGCACGTGCTCGATCACGATTTTATCCATGAACACACCACTGGTTTTGAGGAATTTGCTCAGGCCGCGCGAGCCCATCAGTGGGACGAACTCGAACGCGTCTCGGGGCTGAGCCGCGCGGAGATGATGCAGGCTGCCACGACCTACGCGAACGCCAGCGCCGTGATGATGGTTTACGGCATGGGCCTGACGCAGCACCTCATGGGTGTCGAGAACGTTCACATGGTCTGCAACCTGGCGCTGCTGCGCGGCAATATCGGCAAGCCCGGAGCAAATATCTGCGCCGTGCGGGGCCATTCCAACGTGCAGGGCCAGCGCACCGTCGGGATCACCGAGAAACCCGGGCTGGCGCCGCTGGACAAGCTTTCCCAGCTCTACGGCTTTGAGCCGCCGACATGGACGGGCCGCTCGACGGTCGAAACCTGCGAAGCGATTGTCAACGGCCAGTGCCGCGCGTTCATCAGCCTGGGCGGGAATTTCCTGAAAGCCATACCCGACACGGCCGCAATGGAAGAGGGATGGCGCAAGCTGCATCTGAGCGTGCAGATCGCGACAAAGCTCAATCGCAGCCATGTTCTGCACGGTGAGGTCGCCTATCTGCTGCCGTGCCTTGGGCGCATTGAAGTCGATCAGCAGGCAAGCGGTCCCCAGGCGGTGTCGATTGAAAGTTCCATTGCTCATTTCCATGGCTCTCGCGGCAAGGCAAAACCGGCCGGCGCCGAGCTTCTCTCCGAACCTGCCATCGTTGCTGGCATCGCGAAGGCTACGCTCGGAGAAACGAAGGTTCCGTGGGACGCCTGGGTCGGGAACTATGCGCAGATACGAGACGCCATCGAGCGCACGTACCCGGAGACGTTCAAGGACTTCAACAAGCGGCTTTTTCAACCTGGCGGATTTGCCAGGCCTGTGCCCGCGCGAGAACGCAAGTGGGTGACGAAAACGGGAAAGGCCAACTTCATCACGCCGCACAGATTGTTTCCGGAGTTCTCCACATCGGGGAGAGCCGACGTCCTGCATCTTTCGACACTGCGATCCAACGACCAGTTCAACACCACGATCTACGGCTACAGCGATCGATTTCGGGGCGTTGAAGGCACCCGTCGGGTCGTGTTCATGAACGGCGAGGATATTAGCCGGCTGGGCTTCGTCGATGGCGAGCACATCGACGTGACGACGGCGATCGACGATAACAACATTCGCAAAGTCACTAACCTGAGGATCGTGCAGTACAACATTCCGAAGGGATGCTGTGCGGCGTATTACCCCGAGGCAAACCCGCTATTCCCTTTCGCTCACCATGACCCGAAGGCAAAAACACCTTCCTATAAACTTCTGCCAGTGCGCCTTACCCGATCGAGCATTAATCCCGATGGCTAACCAACTTATGGGCTGAGGGCCCCTTGAAAGACACAAGAAACCCAAACCGGGCATTCGTGGCGGCCGCGTTTCTGCTGATCGGTGTCGGTGCCTGGTTGGGCTGGTTTCGGCAGGCCAGGGAGCTTCGCACGGATCCCCCCGTTGCGGCCGATCTCGATCAATTTCGGCTCATGCCCAATGCGATTAGCGGAACACCGCCAGAGAGTTATTTTGCGCAGGGCAAGCTTTATGAAACGGACGCTTATAATCTGAGCCAAGGCAAGCGCCTTTACGCCTGGTTCGGGTGCTCGACATGCCATGGAGATGGGCGCGGCGGTGTCGGCCCCTCCTTCCTTGACGGCTGGTGGCTGTATGGTCCTGAAATGGTCTCCATCGTCGCCTCGATCCGTGATGGCCGCCCGCATGGCATGCCCGCCTTTCACGACCGCATGACCATCGAGCAGATCTGGCAGCTTGCGGGTTATGTCCAGACGATCGGCTCCTATACCCCGAAGACAGCGGCGCCTAGCCGCAACGATGACAAGCAGACCCGCCCGGCCGAGAACCGCGGCCCTGCGAAGATTCTCTTCGATGAGGGCCCGGCGGGTGTCCATCCAGATCAGGGACCTTCGCCGTGAGAGCCCCTCGCATTGGTCTGTTGTCGACTGGTGTTCTGGTGTCAGGCTGCAGTGGTAGCCAGTCTGCGCTTAACCCCTACGGGGCTCCCGCCGTCCATGTCGAGCATCTGATCGTCGGGATAGTTGTCCTGTCCGGAGTGATCTGGTTGCTGGTGATGGTCATGCTTGCCCTGGCGCTCAGGCGGGGGCGTCGGGCCGAGACGGAAGGCCAGACATCCGAAGGTCGGCTCACAATGACAGTCTCGGCCGCAGTCGCGGTGACGGTGGCCATTATCGCCGGCATGACAATCGCCAGCTTCTACACCACCCGCAGCATGGGGGTCCCGCAAAGTGCTGCCCTGACGATCACCGTGAGAGCACAGCAATGGTGGTGGCAGGTCATCTACGCCGGTTCCGACGGCACGCCCACCTTCCAGACCGCCAACGAAATCCATATCCCCGTCGGTCAAGATGTCCGGCTTCAGCTTGAAAGCACGGACGTCATCCATTCGTTCTGGGTTCCCAGTCTGGCCGGGAAGCAGGATCTCGTTCCGGGTCGACCAAACGATTTGCTGCTTCGGGCGGAAAAGCCTGGCATCTATCGCGGGCAATGCGCCGAATTCTGCGGCCTGCAGCATAGTCATATGGCGGTTATGGTCGTCGCGGAGGCTCCGGCCGATTACGCGCGCTGGATCACATCACAGCGCGCCGATGCGAAGATGCCGGCCGATCCCGATGCCGCCTCGGGGCAGGCGGCCTTTCTGGCAAAGCCCTGTGCGGCCTGCCATACGATCCGAGGAACGCAAGCCACCGGTACGACGGGACCCGACCTCACGCATATCGGCAGTCGTCAGACAATCGCCGCCGGATTGCTGGAGACCACGCGCGGTTCGCTGGCGGCCTGGATTGCAGACCCGCAGACGCTGAAGCCGGGGAACAATATGCCGATGGTCCCGCTGACCAGCATCGAGCTCCAGAATATCTGCGCCTATATGGATAGTCTCAAATGAGTGCAGCAGCGGATCGCGAAGGGGTTCGGGACACCGGGATGGAAGCCGGCGAACTCGATCGTCGACTTGCCGCGACCTGGTCAACACCCCCTGGCCTGTGGGGTGCCCTGTCGACGGTCGATCATAAGATTATCGGCCGCCGATACACCGTCACGGCGTTTGTCTTCCTGGCACTTGGCGGAGTGCTGGCTTTGCTGATGCGGCTGCAGCTGGCGCAACCCGAAGCCCGGTTCATCGGGCCCGATCGCTACAACCAGATTTTCACCATGCACGGCTCGAACATGATGTTCCTGTTCGCCGTGCCGGTCATGCAGGCGATGGCGATCTACCTCGTGCCCTTGATGGTGGGGACCCGACACATCGCATTCCCGCGCCTCAACGCGTTCTCCTACTGGATGTACCTTGCCGGCGGCCTGCTGTTGTGGATCGCCTTCGCCGTCGATACCGGTCCGGACATTGGATGGTTCGCCTACGTACCGCTGTCGGGGCCTCAATATGCAGCCGGGAAGCGGGCCGACATATGGGCCCAGATGATCACCTTTACCGAGGTTTCCGCTCTCGCCATCGCCGTCGAAATCGTCGTCACCGTATTCAAGCAACGCGCCCCGGGAATGTCACTGGACAGGATTCCGCTGTTCGTCTGGTCGATGCTGGTCACGTCCTTCCTGGTCATCCTCGCCATGCCGGCGATCATGATCGCCAGCACCAGCCTGATCCTCGATCGGCTCGTGGGGACGCATTTCTTCAACCCGGCCGAAGGCGGTGACGTGCTGCTGTGGCAGCATCTGTTCTGGTTCTTCGGCCACCCTGAGGTCTATATCATCTTCCTGCCGGCGGTGGGCATGGTCTCGAGCATCGTCGCCACATTCACACAGCGTCCGGTGTTCGGCTATCTGGCCATGGTGATGGCCTTGATCGCGACGGGCGTTCTCGCCTTCGGGCTGTGGGTGCATCATATGTTCGTGGCCGGCCTCCCGCGGCTGGGCGAAAGCTTCTTCACCGCCTCAAGCATGGCGATCGCCGTTCCCGCAGGCCTGCAAATCTTCTGCTGGCTGGCGACGATCTGGGCCGGACGGCCAATCTTCAAGACGCCGTTTTTGTTCGTCATCGGGTTCATCGTCGTGTTCGTCATTGGTGGGCTGACCGGTGTGATGGTGGCATCGGTTCCGTTCGATACCCAGGTTCACGACACCTATTTCGTCGTCGCGCATTTCCACTACGTCCTGGTCGGTGGCGCCGTGTTTCCCCTGCTGGGCGCGATCTATTACTGGTTTCCGAAACTGACGGGCCGAATGATGAGCGAGACGCTTGGCCGCTGGTCGTTTGGCCTCATCTTCTCGGGTTTCAATCTGACTTTCTTCCCCATGCACATTCTCGGCCTGCAAGGCATGCCGCGGCGCATCTACACCTATCAGCCGGAGATGCCGTGGTCCGGCCTGAACATGTTCATCAGTCTCAGCGGGATCGTTCTGGCCGCCGGTTTCCTGCTGTTCTTCATCGACGCCATACGCAGCGCCAGATCAGGTCCCATCGCACCAGCCAATCCGTGGGGGGCCTCGACGCTGGAGTGGGCGACGTCTTCGCCACCGCCGTCCTATAATTTCGCGCGGCTGCCTGTCGTCGAAAGCCTAGAGCCCTTGTCGGACAGATCGGACCCACTTGGTACCGTCGAGGGTCTGCACACGGACCGGCGCGAACTGCTTATCACCAGTGTCGTGGAAGCGCGTGCGGAAGCGCGTGAATCATCGGTCGGGAATTCGATTTGGCCGCTCCTGGCGGCGCTCGCTACGTCAGCAATGCTGATTTGGTCGATCTTTACCCCATGGGCCGTGGTCTGGGGCTCCATACCGATTGCAGTCGCACTCATTGGCTGGTTCTGGCCAAAGGGCGACCCGGAGGATGAGTCATGAAGCATGTGCCCAAGCCGCTGATTTGCTAGCTACTCGTCGGCCGGATGTCGCAGTTCTGGACGTACTCCTTAGCGACGGCCAATGCGTCGATGTAGCGAAGAAACTTCATGCAGATGACGTTCCCTTCGTTGTGCATTCGGCTTTGGCACGGACAGAGGTCGACGACGCTTTCCGATCGGGTACGTTCCTAGCCAAGCCAGCGGGGATTCTCGATATCGTCGGTGCGGTCACGAAATTGGCCGCCGGGGACCAACGAGGGAACAATTTAAGCGAGCGATAATTTCATAGGTCAGTTAGCCAAGGGAGGGCTATCTTGACCGCATGGGAACGAGACACACGGTTCGACATACCCTTGGACGTTTGACCCGTGGGTCGTCGTGCCGCTTGCTGTACTTGCCATACTGTACGGCGTGGGTGTCATAAGGTTGACCTGGCGGATCAGGAGACCGGGCATCATGTCGATCCGGGTCTTGCCGTACTGCGCCGGCATGCTGGCGTTGGCAGGTGCGCTGCTTTCGCCGCTTCATTGGCTTGGCGAACACCTCTTTACCTTCCATATGATCGAGCACGAGATTGTCATGGCCGTGGCGGCCCCCTTGATCGTGCTGGCGCGGCCGGTGGGTCTTCTGCTTTGGGGATTGCCCGGGAGAACACGTCACGCCGCTGGCTTGGTGATGCGTATGGCCGTTGTCCGCAGGGCATGGGACTGGTGTACTGGCGCCACCAACGCGACCATCATTCACGGCGTCGCCATCTGGGCCTGGCACGTGCCCGTCCTGTTCGACGCCGCCGTGACCGACACGTCCCTGCACCGCCTCCAGCATCTGAGCTTCTTCGCGACGGCGATACTGTTCTGGTGGGCAATTGTCTGGCGAAGTGATTATGGCCATCGCACGATTGAGTGCCAAATGAAGTTGCGCGGAGGTGCCAAACGAATTTGCGCGCTACAGCACGGTGGAACTCGACGCTCCGCCGCTTTCTGAACGTCGCCCGATACTAAGGCCCACACAGGCACGACCAATCCCGAATATCGCAACCATCGTCTGGTCAAAGTCGTGGAACCCAATAAAGGCACACGTACATCGGCAACCACGTCAGCACCACAAAGTTCCAGTACATCGCATTGTCGGCCACATCGCCAAACCGCCGTGCATTGTCGCCATGGCGCGTGAACATCAGGCTGGTCAGCACGACAGTCTCACCGAGGTCGGTCAGGATCGACACCAGCGATGGAAGCCGCTAGAAGCGCGGCACAAATAGCAACCGTCCACGGAAAATTCTGCCGGCAATCCATGTACGGCGTGATTTGTCCAAGCTGCGTGGTGACCGCCCAAGCGGCAGGCGCATGATCTCGCTGTTGCGACGAGATATCCGACTTCCGCCAGCGAGACCTCCAGGTCCCAACTGATCAACTCTTCGTCTTCAAGTACAAGCACAAGGGGCGCCGGTATCATAGAGATAGAGGTAGCTTGTCGCGGGAAGGGGTCAAGACCCTCTGGTTTCTTTCACCGCCGCTTTATTGTCGTCTGTCTCATGGACATCTGCACGGACGCATCGCGCCGCCTGTTTTCGCCTCGGAGCTAGCGCACACGCGCCTTGAAACCGGGCTTGAGCTATTCCACTTCCGGGCCCGTGACCGCTTCCGGGACCCTCGGGCCGTCTACCTATTTCGCATTTGTTTGGTAAGCGCGATGGGGGCAGGGCCGAGCATATTTGCCGTCGCAGGGGACGGAAATCATGCATCCGGGATGTCGATCAAAAAAATAGAATCTGCCCTCTTGAACCGGATTTCGGGTTTTCCCAAATCGTTCTGCGTCGGGGCTTCGGCCCGACAGATTGGGCGTCGCAGAGACGCTGCGACGCTGCTTGTAACCCATGTTGCTTTACGGAGGATATGGCTATGAGAAGCTTCGATTATACCCCTCTCTACCGCTCGACGGTCGGCTTCGACCGTCTCTTCGACATGCTCGACAATGGCGTGCGGTCGGAGTGGCCGCCCTACAACATCGAAAAGCTCGGCCCCGACGACTACCGCATTACGATGGCGATCGCCGGGTTCAGTACGGACGAAGTCGAGCTCACCCAGCACGGCCCCGAGCTGATTGTCACCGGCCAGAAAAAGCCGGAGGAGGGCAACCGCCAGATTCTCCACCAGGGATTGGCCATCGGCAATTTCAGGCAGGCTTTTAAGCTGGCCGATCATGTCAAGGTAGCACGCGCCACGCTCGAGAATGGCCTGCTTTCGGTTGACCTGGTGCGCGAGATTCCTGAGGAGCTCAAGCCTCGCCGCATTGCCATCGGCTCGACCGGCAGCGCCGCGTCAGGGGACGAGACGGCGAAGAGCAAGCACATCAGCCAGGATACGGATCGGCAGCGCAGCGCCGCCTGAATTCCACGCGAACCTCAAAGCTGCGATTTGCCTCCCGGCAGGGTCCGGGAGGCACGGATTGCGGAGAAACGGAGATGACAGGCTTTATTGGCTTTCCAGACACAAGTCTCGGGACGCAGATCGATCTCCGCTATTCCAGCAGCCCGATGAAATCCTCAACGATCCGGCAATGAGCCGTGCGGAGAAGCGGGCGCTGCTGGCTTCCTGGGCATCCGACGCCCGCGCGGTTCCTGGCCGGCCTCGTTGCGTCAGCTGGAAGACGGCTCCCGCATCGAAGTGGATGAGATTCTCCAGGCGCTCAAGGCGGGATGCGGACATCTGCGCAAGCACCAGCCAGCAAACACCGGGACAGTCGCCGGCGCAGCGTCGCGCACGGCTGTCCTTCCCACATTGAGCGCGCATCGTGCGCCATCGTCGGCGCGATGACGATGACGACCCGCCGCCTTGTCCTGTCTTTGCAGCCGTTCCGGCCAGAACTGGCGGTGGCGGTGCCTTTGCTTATCCCGAGTCCGCGCTGGCATGACGCCAGCGCGGGCGTGCCAGCCCCTCGGGGGAACATGTCGCCACTCCGAACATTCCTGCCTGTAGGCCGATGTGGTCCGTGGTCCGAGGGCATCGAATGGCGAGCGACAAGCTAACAACATACAAGGCCAAGCGCGATTTCAAGAAGACGCAGGAGCCGAGCGGTCAAGGGTCGGTCAAGCCATCCAACCGCCGTCGTTTCGTCATTCAGAAACATGACGCGACGCGGCTGCATTACGATCTGCGACTTGAGCTCGGCGGCGTTTTCAAATCCTGGGCCGTGACGCGCGGTCCCTCTCTCGATCCTCATGACAAGAGGCTCGCGGTCGAGGTGGAAGATCATCCGCTCGACTACGGGGATTTCGAAGGGACGATTCCAAAAGGCCAGTATGGCGGCGGCACGGTCATGCTGTGGGACCGCGGCTATTGGGAGCCCGAGGGAAAGAACAGCCCCGAGCAGGCGCTGGCCAAGGGCGATTTCAAATTCACGCTCGAAGGGGAGCGGCTGCATGGCAGTTTCGTGCTGGTGAGGATGGCCAACGACCGCGAACGCGGCAAGCGCACCAACTGGCTGCTGATCAAACATCGCGACGAATATGCCGTCGAGACAAACGGGGCTGCAATCCTCGACAAGAATGACACCTCTGTCGCATCCGGACGCAAGATGGAGGCAATTGCTGCCGGCAAGGGCCGCAGCCCGAAACCCTTCATGCTGCAAGGCGGCAAGGCCGAGGCAGATGCGGTGTGGGACAGTCGTACAGGCTTGGCGGCGCAGGAACGGAAAACAAACATTCGCGCAAAAAGGAAGAAGCACGGGACTGTCACTGCCGCCGATCTTCCCGACTTCATTGCCCCACAGCTCTGCCAGACGCTGGCGCGGCCGCCCTCTGAGAGCGGATGGCTGCACGAGATCAAGTTCGACGGCTATCGCATCCAGATGCGCGTCCTGGGCGGCGAAGCTATCTTGCAGACCCGCAAGGGTCTCGACTGGACCGCCAGATATCGCGCCATTGCCCGAGCCGCCGGCAATCTGCCCGATGCGATCATCGACGGCGAGATCTGCGCGCTTGACGAAAACGGCGCCCCGGATTTCGCCGCCCTCCAGGCAGCGCTGGCCGAGGGCAAGACCGATGCGCTTGTCTACTTCGCCTTCGACCTGCTGTTCGAAGGCGCTGAGGATTTGCGTGTCTTGCCATTGAGTAAGCGCAAGGCGCGATTGCGTCAGTTTCTGACCGACACGGGTGAGGACGATCGCATCCGCTTCGTTGAGCATTTCGAAACTGGCGGCGAGGCAGTGCTTCGCTCGGCCTGCCGGCTGTCCTTGGAAGGCATCGTTTCGAAGCGCGCCGATGCGCCCTACGTTTCCGGCCGTACCGAGACGTGGGCGAAGTCAAAATGTCGCGCAGGCCACGAGGTCGTCATCGGCGCCTATGCCACAACGAATGGCAAATTCCGGTCGCTTCTGGTCGGCGTCTATCGCGGCGATCACTTCGTCTATGTCGGGCGCGTGGGCACAGGCTATGGCGCAGCCAAGGTCAGGGACCTGCTGCCGAAGTTGAAAGCTGCCGCGACCCGGAAATCACCTTTCACCGGCATCGGCGCGCCAAAGAACGAACCCGGCGTTGTCTGGCTGAAGCCGGAACTGGTGGCCGAGATCGAATTCGCCGGCTGGACGTCCGACGGGCTCGTGCGCCAAGCCGCCTTCAAAGGCTTGCGTGAGGACAAACCGGCCGAGGAGGTCGAAGCCGATAAGCCTGCCTCGCCGGAAAAGACCAAGGTGCCCCAGCCGCGGGAGCCGACCGCAGCAGCCAAGCCTTCCCGCAGCCGCGGCAAGGTCGATGTCATGGGTGTGCTGATCTCGAATCCGGACAAGCCGCTGTGGCCGGATGCCAATGATGGCATCCCCGTAACCAAGGAAGATCTCGCCCGCTATTACGAAGCTGTCGGTCCCTGGCTGATCGAGCACATCCGCGGGCGGCCCTGCTCAATCATCCGCGCGCCGGATGGATTCGGCGGCGAGCAGTTCTTCCAGCGTCATGCGATGCCGGGAACGTCAAATCTTCTTGAACTGGTGGAGGTGTTCGGCGACAAGAAGCCCTACCTACAGATCGACCGTGTGGAGGGTCTCGCCGCCGTCGCCCAGATCGGTGCGCTGGAATTGCATCCCTGGAATTGCGAGCCACAGCAGCCCGAGGTGCCGGGCCGGCTCGTCTTCGATCTTGATCCAGGTCCCGACGTCCCGTTCAAAACGGTTGTCGAGGCGGCTAAGGAAATGCGCGCGCGCCTCGACGATCTTGGGCTCGTCAGCTTCTGCAAGACGACTGGCGGCAAAGGGCTGCACGTCGTCACGCCCTTAGCGGTCACCAAGCGCAGCAAGCTCACCTGGCCAGAGGCAAAAGGGTTTGCTCATGATGTCTGCCTGCAGATGGCGCGGGACAATCCCGCCCTCTACCTGACCAAGATGGCGAAGAACCAGCGCATCGGCCGCATCTTCCTCGACTATCTGCGCAACGATCGCATGGCGACCGCCGTGGCTCCGCTGTCGCCGCGGGCCAGGCCCGGCGCGACAGTCTCCATGCCGCTCACCTGGGCACAGGTCAAAACCGATCTCGATCCGAAGCGCTTCACCCTGCGCACCGTGCCCGGGCTGCTGGCAAAGAGCACGGCCTGGAAGGACTATGGCGATGGCCATCGCCTCCTGGAAGCATCCATCAAGCGACTGGCAAGATCGATGCGGCGGGCGGCCTGACGCGCGACGGGGCGTTTCCAACCATACGAAGTCACCGAGAATGTGAGATTGCAGGACATCACCCCCTAGCTCCCGGACATGGTCTACGAGATGACAGGCCAGCCAGTCCCTTGAAATGGCTCTATCCCGACGTCTAGCGCTTGCCGGGACTGTTCTGCGCTTCGACGGACTTGCGCAGGGCGTCCATGATATTGATGACGTTGTTTGGCGTCGCCGTCGGCCCGGAGGCCTTCGCCTTGGCCGGTCGCTTTGTCTTTTTCCGCTTAGCCTCGATGATGTCCAGCAGCTTGTCCTGCACAGGGTCGGAGACGAGTTTGCTGTCCCAATGGCGGGTCTGCTTCTTGATGAATTGCTGGATGAGGGGCATCATCTCGGGATCGGATTTGTCCGCGTCGATCCCCTCGAAATAGGCGTCCTCGTCCCTGACCTCGTCGCCATAGCGCAGGGTCCATAATACGATGCCCTTGCCGCGCGGTTCCAGCATCACCGCGCGCTCGCGCCGCGAGATCACCAGCCTGGAGATACCGACCATGTCTTCTGCTGCCATGGCGTCGCGGATGACCGAGAAGGCCTCCTGGCCGACCGGATCGTTCGGCGACAGGTAATAGGGCGTGTCGAGCCAGATCCATTCGATGGAATCGCGCGGCGAGAACACATCGATATCGATGGTCCTGGTGCTGTCCAGGGCGACGTCCTCCAGTTCCTCGTCTTCGAGAATGATGTAATCGCTCTCTCCACGCTGATACCCCTTGACCTCGTCTTCCTCCTTGACTTCCTTGCCCGTGACGGCATCGACGTAGTGGCTGACCACGCGGTTGTTCGTCTCGCGGTTGAGCGTATGAAAGCGGACCTTTTCGCTCTCCGACGTTGCCGGCATCATCTGCACCGGGCAAGTGACCAACGAGAGCTTCAGATATCCTTTCCAATAGGAACGAACGGCCATGATGGTCTCCGATCAGGCCGCGCGTTTGGAGTTGGCGACGCGCTTGGGCTGCTTTCGGTTGCCGTCGGTCTTCCCGGCAGCAGCGCGTTTCGGTTTCTGGTCGGGTACCAGTCCGGCGCTCCTGCGCAAGGTCTCGAGAAGATCGCTAGGCTTCGACGGTGGCGGCGCCTTCTTCTTCGGCAGTGGCCTACCTTCTATCTTTGCCTTGACGAGCTCGGCCACCGCTGCGTCGTAGCGGTCGTCGAAGGTCTTGGCGTCAAACGAGCCTTTCTTCGTATCGATGATGTGTTTGGCGAGATCGAGCATCTCACCCTCGATCTTGATCTCGGGAATGTCCGCGAACGCTTCCTTCGCCGAGCGCACCTCATAGTCGAAGTTCAGCGTGGTGCCGATCAGGCCGTTGCCATGCGGGCGGATCAGCACCGTGCGCAGCCGCCGAAACAGGACCGTACGCGCCAGGGCGGCGACTTTCGCCTGTCGCATGCCGTCGCGCAGCAGCTTGAACGCGTCGGCGCCCATCCGGTCCGGCGCGAGATAATACGGCTTGTCGAAATAGACGTCGTCAATCTCGTCGCAGGGCACGAACGCCTCGATCTTAAGCGTCTTGTCGCTCTCCGGGACGGCGGCAGCGACTTCCTCGGGTTCGAGCACGACGTAGTCGCCGTTCTCCATCTCGTACCCCTTTACTTGATCGTCGCGCTCGACCGGATCGCCAGTCTCGCTATCGATAAACTCGCGGCGGACGCGGTTACCAGTGGCGCGGTTGAGCGTGTTGAAGGCGATGCGCTCGGACGACGACGCGGCGGTATAGAGCGCCACCGCGCAGGCAACCTCGCCGAATTTGATGTAACCCTTCCAATTCGCTCGCGCTGCAACCATGACACTCACGCTCCGGCACAACCTTTGCGAGTCAATAAGCCGCAGGCCGCCGATATGGTTCCAGAGTCAAAAAGAATCTGAATTCAACGAGTTGGCGGCGTCGGTCGATAGGATCGAGAGGCGTCATCCGGCAGGCGTCGACAAGCGCATGTGGGCGCGCGCTCGGTCCCGGAGCCGGCTGATTTGGCGGGAAGCGGAATGAACTGGAGGCGAGGCCGCTGCATCGCTCTGTGCCGAGCGATCGCTCAGCCGATCTGGCGAGTGTTGGCGACCGGGATGCTGAATTCCCGCTCCCGCGTGGGGGCGTCGATGAGTTTCGCTGCGGTCTTCAGAGAAAGGCCTTGAACGCGACTGCGAGAGCAGCTGGATTTTCTTCGGCGACGTGGTGCCCGCTCTCAATCCCGTAGCCTCCCACATTGTCGGCCCAGTGCTTCCAGATTGCGATCGGATCGCCATAGATCTGCTCTAAATCATCATTGAGCGACCAAAGACACAGCATCGGACAGCGCACCCTTCGGCCGGCATCTCGATCTTCGCAGTCATGACGATGGTCGATCCTGATTCCTGCGCGATAGTCTTCGACCATGCCATGGATGACGGTGGGATCATGGATGAGCGTGACCAGCTCGTCATAGGCATCGCGCCCCATCTGATCCGGCCGCAAGGCGCCGTACCACGCGATAGGGTCTGCCAGAATGGCGCGTTCGGGTTTCTCGGGCTGCGCGAAAAAGAACCAATGGTACCAATCGCGGGCAAACTTCCAGTCAGCGCGTTCGAGATGCTCGACGACGGGCAGTCCGTCCATGATAATGAGCTTACGCACCAGCTTGGGATGGTCCATCGCCATTCTGAATGCGACCAAACTCCCACGATCATGTCCAGCGACGAAGAAGGCGTGATGGCCCAGGCGCTCCATTACCTCCACCAATGCCGAGGCCTTTGCCCGTTTGGACGAGAACCTGCTCTCTGTGTCGTCCTTCGGAATGTATGAGCGCCCAAAGCCCGGAAGGTCGGGGCACACGATCCTGAAATCTGCCGAGAGTAGGTCCGCAACTTGCCCCCACGTCATATGTGAGCGCGGATGGCCATGGATCAGAAGAAGGGGTGGCCCGGATCCGCCATGCCGAAGCCTTATCGGCCCGGCTTCGGTTTCCATCATCTCGAGCCGGAAATTATCAAACATCCGCCATCCTCAAAATAGACGCATATCAGGTTGAGGAACTCTCGAAACCTATATTGGTTCGGCATGGGTCGGTCGCGACTACAGGCGCGTTGCCCTCCTGATAGCTTTCAGTCTGCAAGCCCTGTCAGGCGCAGCGGTTCGGGTACCATCAAGGATCGTGTGCCGAACGAAAAATGGCTCTCGTTCAAGGTCACGCCAGCGCGGCCGTCCCGCATCGGCCCGTCGCGGCGTTCTGCCCTGCCGGCTGCGCCGTCATCCCTCGCGGCACAACAAAGCCTCTCCTCGCCGTCTTTCGCTTCGCTCCGGCCTGCAGTGCGCCGTCGATCGCCTCCGACTGTCCCCATCGAGATCGCAATGGTGCGCCTCGAAACATGCTGGATCAACGAGAACCAACATGGCTACTATCGGCACCTTCAAGAAGTCCGGCGACCACGAGTTCATTGGCGAAATCGTCACCCTCAGCGTAAAGGCCCGCGGCGGCGCCATCGTCTCCGAAACGCGTACCAATTGTGACGACGCCCAGTTATCTGTCGATCTTTCTATCGTTAAGCTGGAGCCGCCGATCGGCGCGGTCGGCAAACATTGATTTTTGCCGCTGCTGCGCGAGTTATCGCGCGCCGAAGCCAGTCACCGAGGTAAATCGGCGACGGTATTGCCCGGGTCAACATAGCCTCGCCGTCGCTTTGCGCGCTCAAGCCGAGTGAACGCGCAGTCGACATCTTGTGGCTCATCAAAGGTCTCGATTTTGATTTGGCCCTTTGTCCCGATCCGTCCCCAGTTGCGGACGAGTGATGCGCCACCGAAAAGGGTCGGCTGAATAGTCAGCGAATAGAACCTGGCCATATTGCGGGCGCCGTCAATGCGGTGCAGATGAGCCGGTCGTGTCTCTGGGGTAAGCATGCTGCGGAGTCTCGCTCCCGAGCGCCGAAGCGTCCAACGAGTTCGATGAATCGACAACACCCAATTGATTCACAATGCTGATGGATTGACCGGAGCCGCTGCCCGATGCCGTATTTGCGGCCTGCATTCCCTGCGCAAGCGCAGAACCAGATAGGCAGCCAGCGACGTTCCTTTGAGCCCAGCCAAATGCTCAATCCCAGCGCACCATGAGCAACACTTACTTTTCGTCTTTGTAGGACTTGGTGGCTTCTTCTATCTTGCGCCAACGTCGCCATATCGGCGCAGAAGTTCCCGCGCTTGGTCCGGGGAGACGTTGTGGGTCTCAACCATATGCTTCACCTCCGAGTCCCCGCCCTTAGCGGGCGTGAACGGGGCTTCTTTGGCCGCAGGGCTGCTTTAGCCTTTCCCTGTCGTCTCGGCATGGATCCGCCGTTCAGATCAGAGTTAGTCACCGGGGACGAGAAGGTTTCACGGCCACAGGGATGCGTGAGATGGGGGTGGGCTTGCAGCGCTCCCGCACGTCAAGCTGACCTGTGCATTGTGGATCAATGCTCGTGAACCGAAAGGCTGGGGAAGGCGTTCATGGCAACGAACGCTGTCAATCAGGACGATGGAACACTCAGACGCCCATCACGTACCACGGCAGGGCAATGCTCCCGGCGCCGAAGCTCGCTTTGCGTTTGATAGAATGGCTGTCGAGCGATTTCGGCGCGCCTTTCCCCGAGCGAGGTGGAGTGACGAGCGCAAGAGTTGGTTCGTCCCCGGAAAGACGGCCACGCGCCGGATCGGCCGTTGGTTGGCACAAGAGGCAGAGATGTTCGCTCTCCACGGCGACAGCAAGGGTCGTGATGCTTTCGCCTTCGATCCGATATCCAGCTCATATCTGGAGGTTTCCAACGATCTACGTGTTCGCACGCCCTATTCGAAGACCGTTCTCGAGGAATTGCGGGCAATTCCGTGGGCAAGTTGGGACGACGAGCTGCGAGCCTGGCGAGTGCCGTTCCGTTCGTTTGAGGAGCTTCGGCGCCGATGGCCGAACATAGAAAAGGCTGCCCGACATGCCGAGCCCGAAGAAAGGAAGCGACGACGAGAAGCCGCCAGAGACACTGAAGCTTACAAGGCTTCGAAAATGCAGAATGCCGAACGTCGGCGTCATCGCTATCCACTACCAGCCGAAGATTTGCCGCCTCTCGCCCGGCCGGTTGCGACAGCACAATACGGCATCGTCGTTTTCAACGAAGTGTCGGGTGAACTTGCCGAGCCGTCGCTGGCTTCATATCCAAACGCCATGCGTAAAGACATCGACTATGTTTGGGGCAGGTGGCGTTCGGCCAGGCTCGCCGAGTTGGTCAGGACATGGCCCGCACGCAATCCGCCAGAAGCGAACGAACGTTTGCGCGGCTGGTGGCAGCCGACGCTTGCCGAACTGAGAGTCGCCCGTCGACATGCCCGGAGCCTTGAACGGAAAATGTTAAGTCGCAAGCTTAAGACCGCTGGCTGACTTGCGAACAACATTTAAGCTCGCAATCAGTGACTTGCGGGAACCTCGCCGGGCGTCGATCGTCAGGGTGTATTGTCATCGCGCCCATTTGCGCGGTAGTCAGCCCTATGATGTGTCGAAATCGGTTGATGGACTCATGAAGCCGCTGGTCCTGATCGCCTCGAAGGACCCGGATTTTTTCCTGGTCTTCGGGCACATACTGTCGGTAGCCGGCTTCGAAACGCAGCTGATCACGGGAGACCGGGAAATCGCACGTGCCATCGCTGCGACAGCCCCGCTTGCCATAATCATGGACTGCCGTCCGGGCGACCGTGCAATCGTCAAGCAGTGCAGCTGGTTGAAGTCCACCGCCGCAACCAAAGCCACACCGGTCGCGGGACTGGTTGCCCCGCGCTCCGGCAGGCTGCATCTGGATTTGATCAAGGCTGGCGTCGACGAAATATTTTCCCGGCCGTTCGCCCCCGAGCAGTTGCTGACATGGCTGCACGGCAAAGCAGGCCTCGCCAAGCTTTCACGCGAGACGGACTCGGGCGAGCTGGTGCAAGGCGATTTTCGGCTGGAGCGACAGACCCACCGAACATTTTTCAGGCAAAACGAGATCGTGATGCCACCGATCGAATTCAAGCTTCTGCGCAGCCTTTTGGCGCAGCCTGGCAAGGTCTTCAGCCGCGAGGAACTGGTCGCGACGGCATGGCCTGAACATGCCGCCGCAACCGACGTGAGGGGCGTCGACGTCCATATAGCCAGGTTACGCAAAAGGCTTCGGGCATCCGTGGGCAGCGATGTGATCCGGACCGTCCGCTCGGCAGGCTACGCCTTCGCGCCGGAGTGGTAACCTGCCGAGCGTGCAGCGTTGCCGGCGCGCCGGTCTGCACCCATCGCTCCTCAATGGCTCAGGATGGTGTCCAGGAACAGCCGCGCCCGTGGGTGAGCGGCTCGAGAGAAAAACTCTTTGGACGAGGCACGCTCGACAATGCGGCCGTCATCCATGAAAACGATGTCATCGGCGACTTCGCGTGCAAAACCCATCTCATGCGTCACGCAGACCATCGTCACGCCGGTTTTCGCGAGCGCAATCATGACGTCGAGAACTTCCTTTATCATTTCCGGGTCGAGCGCGGATGTTGGTTCGTCGAACAGCATGATGCGGGGATTGAGGCAAAGCGCACGCGCGATCGCCACCCGTTGTTGTTGACCGCCCGAAAGTTGGGCCGGGTAGGCTTGCGCTTTTTCGGGGATGCGCACCGCCGTAAGATGCTGCATAGCGATCTCTTCGGCCTCCCGCGCCGATCTCAATAGAACCCGTCGCTGCGCCAGCGTGCAGTTGGCAAGCACGGTGAGATGCGGAAAGAGGTTGAAACTCTGGAACACCATGCCTGTCAGCCGGCGCGCCATCGCCGTCTCCCGGGCATTTTTTCCCAGTGCCATGCCGTCGAGCTGGATCATCCCCTTTTGAAAAGGCTCGAGGCCGTTGCAGCAGCGGATTAGCGTCGATTTGCCCGAGCCGGAAGGCCCGCAAACGACGATGCGTGTGCCCGCGCGGATCGTCAGATCAATGTCTTTCAAGACGTGCACGGCACCGAACCATTTGTTGAGGCCATCGACCCGGACTTGCACAGTGGTTGGAACGGTGGAGTCCGGATGCGGGCCTTGAGCGAGCATCAGCGACGTCCAGATGCAAGCAGGCGTTGCTCAATGCGCTTTACGCCATAAGCAACGATCAGCGCCAAGGCGAGAAACAGAATGCCGGCGACCGTCAACGGCTCCGCGTATCGATAGGTTTCAGACGCGATGTCGAAGGCGCGGCCGAGCATTTCGGGTACGGCCAGGATCGCGAGATAGGGCGTGGCCTTGAGGATCGAAACGACATAGTTGCCCAACGGTGCTGCGACGTTGCGCAACATTTGCGGCGCGATGACGAAAACGACCGTGTCGCGGCGGCTGAGCGACAAGGCTCGGGCTGCTTCCTGCTGGCCCTTCGGGATCGCGTCTATACCGGCTTTGAACACCTCGGCCAGGTAACCGCTGTAGTATAGGCTCAACCCCATCACACCGACCGTCATGGCGCCGAGCCGGATTCCGTAGAAGGGCATGACGAAGTACAGGAAATAGAGCCAGGCGAGGACGGGCGTTGAGCGAATGAAGTCGATCAGAAAACGGACGGCGAGGCCAGGCGCACCGCCGCCGCGCCGGATCATCTCGAGACTGAAGCCAAGCGCCGAAGCGCCGAGGCAACTCAACACCGTTGCCAGCAGAGTCGCTCCGATTGCCCCGACAATGGTCGGGATGGTCGAGAGGGCGAAATCGAGGTTAAATCCCACGAGGCGTTCCTCTTTCAGGATTGACCCGCGCCTCGAGCCAGCGACCGGCGAGTGCGATCGGATAGCAGACGACGAAGAAGGCCAGCAGAAGCGCCGAATAGATCGCAACCGGATCGTATTGGGTCTGCGCGATCTCCTTGGCGCGGAAGGTCATGTCCGTCAGCGTGACCAGAGAGACGAGGGAAGTCGCTTTGACGAGCTGGATAAGGTTGTTGATGAAGGTAGGGCTCATGGTGACCAGCGCCTGCGGCAGTTCGATCAGCAACAGGATCGCCGGGCGAGAGAGGCCAAGCGCCATGCCAGCCTCGCGTTGGCCGGCGGGAAGAGATTGCAGCCCGGCGCGAACCGCCTGGCTGGCGTAGCCGCCGGTGTTGAGGCCGAGTACCAATGCACTGACGGTCAGCGCCGATAGGGTGACCCCCATCACCGGCAGCACGTAGTAGAACACGAAGAGCAGGACGACGACCGCGGAGCTGCGCCAGAATTCAATCACGGCCGTGACCAGGAAACGGGTCATGCCGGTCGTCAAAAACTGCGCGACGCCGAAGACGAGCGCGAAGGGGATCGCAAAGACGAGGCCGTAGGCCGTGACCTCCAGGGTGATGCCCAGCCCCTGCAGAATGCCTAGCCAGATCTCCAGCATGCTCACCAGGTGCCACCACTTTTTACTGAAAGGCGTGGCGACCATGTCAGCATCGTCTCGCCGTACCTATGGAAGGCGGCTTTGCGCTCAGAAATCGCGCTCTCCGGACCAAACGTCATGGCTATCCTCCGCGCCTTGAAAGGACAATCGCCTGTTGGGGCAGGCCATCGATTGCTATCTCATAAACCCCGCAGGAGTCGGGTGTCAATAAACATAGACATATTATTGCGAAACTTCATATTTCGTGTGTACGGCGAAGGCGGCAATATGTATGCCTAGAGCGTCATGACCGTCGGTGCCGCCGTCGGCCGGTAATTGCACGCTACGCTACGATGTTGGCTGAAAGCCATTGAACAGGGCCGCTCCCAGGCTCTTTTGATCGTCCCCGACCGGGCGTCGTTCGACGCGTTCCCGGCCAGAACGGGGACAGGATGGCTATCTCGCACAACGATACCGAAGGACGCGCGCGCAGCTCGCGCATGCTGCGCACCGCGCTCGGGCCGGCCATCGCCCGGTTTCTCGACGATCCCGCGATCGTCGAGGTCATGCTCAACCCGGATGGCCGCATCTGGGTGGATTTTCTTTCGAACGGTCTGGCCGATACGGGGGAAATGCTGGCGCCGGCCGCTGGCGAGCGTATCGTGCGCCTGGTCGCCCATCATGTCGGCGCCGAGGTCCATTCCCGTTCTCCACGCGTGTCGGCCGAGTTGCCGCAGACCGGCGAGCGTTTCGAGGGCCTGTTGCCGCCCGTGGTGGCCGCGCCGGCCTTCGCAATCCGCAAGCCCGCCGTCGCCGTGTTCACGCTCGATGACTATGTCGCGGCGGGCACAATGTCGGCCGGCCAGGCCGCGATATTGCGTGCCGCGGTTGCCGTGCGCGCGAACATCCTCGTTGCCGGCGGCACGTCGACGGGCAAGACGACGCTCACCAACGCGCTGCTTGCCGAAGTGGCGAAAGGGACGGACCGCGTCGTCCTCATCGAGGACACCCGTGAACTGCAATGCGCCGCGCCCAACCTTGTCGCAATGCGCACCAAGGACGGCGTCGCCACGCTTTCCGACCTGGTTCGCTCGTCTTTGCGCCTGCGGCCCGACCGAATCCCAATCGGCGAGGTGCGCGGCGCCGAAGCACTGGATCTGTTGAAGGCATGGGGCACCGGGCACCCTGGTGGCATAGGCACCCTTCATGCGGGCTCCGGTATAGGCGCGCTGCGCCGCCTTGAGCAGCTTATCCAGGAAGCCGTCGTCACCGTCCCGCGTGCGCTGATCGCCGACACGATCGGCCTTGTCGCTGTGCTCGCCGGACGCGGCGCCGCGCGACGGCTTGTCGAACTGGTCAGGGTCGAGGGTCTCGGCGCCGACGGCGACTACCGCATTGCTGAAGCCACCCCGATCAAAACAGGAGAAACTTCATGATCCGCCTGCTTTCGCGCTGCCGCGCCAGCCTGGCCGCGGCCAGCGTCGCAATTGCCGTCAACCTCATGGTCGCTCCGGTCGCCCATGCATCGGGCTCCTCGATGCCGTGGGAACAGCCGCTCGAAAAGATCCTGCAGTCGGTCGAGGGCCCGGTCTCCAAGATCATGGCCGTCATCATCATCATCGTCACCGGCCTGACGCTGGCCTTCGGCGACAGTTCGGGCGGCTTCAGACGGCTCATCCAGATCGTTTTTGGTCTCTCGATCGCCTTTGCGGCGTCGAGTTTCTTTCTGTCGTTCTTCTCGTTCGGCGGCGGGGCATTGATCTGATGGCGGCCGCTCTCGAACAACTCGACGCTGTGCCGGGATGGACGGTGCCTGTCCACCGGGCGCTGACCGAGCAGATCATGCTTGGCGGCGCGCCGCGCGGAATTGCGATCCTGAATGGCACGCTGGCGGGCGCCGTCGGTCTCGGGCTGCGGCTCTGGCTTATCGGTCTCCTCATCTGGGCGGTCGGACATGCCACTGCGGTATGGGCCGCCAGGCGCGACCCGCTGTTTTTCGAGGTTGGACGCAGGCACCTGCGTCTGCCCGGGCATCTGTCGGTTTGAGGGCGCGGTTATGATGAGCCTTGCCGAATACCGCCGGACCGCCGCCCGCCTTGCCGACTACCTGCCTTGGGTCGCTCTCGTCGCACCGGGCGTGGTGCTCAACAAGGACGGAAGTTTTCAGCGCACCGCGCGGTTTCGCGGGCCCGATCTCGACTCCGCCGTGGCGGCGGAACTTGTGGCGGCGGCATCGCGCATCAACAATGCCTTTCGTCGCCTCGGCTCGGGCTGGAGCATCTTCGTTGAAGCGCAGCGGCACGAAGCGGCTTCCTATCCCGAGAGCCAGTTCCCCAATGCGGCTTCCGGCCTGCTCGATGCCGAGCGCAAGGCCGACTTCGACGAGGCGGGGGTTCATTTCGTATCGAGCTACTTTCTCACCTTCCTGTTCCTGCCGCCGCCCGAAGACGCCACGCGCGCCGAGGGATGGTTCTACGAGGGGCGCGACCACGCGGGCGCGGATCCGGGCGAGATCGTGCGCGCTTTTACCGATCGGACCGGGCGCGTTCTGGCGCTGCTCGACGGACTCATGCCTGAATGCCAGTGGCTCGATGATGAAGACACACTGACCTACCTGCATTCCACGATCTCGACCAAACGCCATCGGGTGCGCGTGCCGGAAACGCCGATCTATCTCGATGCGCTGCTGGCCGACCAACCACTTGCCGGCGGGCTCGAGCCCCGGCTTGGCGACAAGCATCTTCGCGTGCTCTCGATTGTCGGCTTCCCGACCGCCACGACACCCGGCCTGCTCGATGACCTCAACAGGCTGGCGTTCCCCTACCGCTGGTCGACCCGCGCGATCCTGCTCGACAAGCCCGACGCTGTCCGCCTGTTGAACAGGATACGGCGGCAATGGTTCGCCAAGCGCAAGAGCATCGCCGCGATCCTGAAGGAGGTGATGACCAACGAAGCGTCGGCCCTCCTCGACACCGACGCCGCCAACAAGGCGGCCGACGCCGACACGGCGTTGCAGGAGCTTGGCGCCGACATGGTGGGCATGGCCTACGTCACCGCGAGCGTCGCCGTTTGGGATTCCGACCCGCGTGTGGCCGACGAAAAATTGCGGCTCGTCGAAAAGGTCATCCAGGGTCGTGACTTCACGGCAATTGCCGAGACCGTCAACGCCGTCGATGCCTGGCTCGGTTCCTTGCCCGGGCACGTCTATGCCAATGTCCGTCAGCCTCCCATCTCAACGCTCAATCTCGCCCACATGATCCCGCTGTCTGCCGTGTGGGCGGGGCCGGAACGGGACGAGCATCTGGTCGGTCCTCCCCTGCTTTACGGCAAGACCGAAGGCTCGACCCCGTTCCGGTTGGTCCTGCATGTCGGCGATGTCGGCCACACGCTGGTCGTTGGCCCCACGGGGGCCGGCAAGTCGGTGCTGCTGGCGCTGATGGCGCTGCAGTTCTGCCGCTACCACAACGCTCAGATCTTCGCCTTCGACTTCGGCGGCTCCATCCGCGCCGCGGCGTTCTCCATGGGCGGCGACTGGCACGATCTCGGGGGGCATCTCACCGAAGGCATGGACGCCTCCGTTTCGCTGCAGCCGCTCGCCCGGATTCATGACACGTACGAGCGCGCCTGGGCGGCTGACTGGATCGTCGCGCTCCTGATGCGCGAAGGTATCCAGATCACCCCGGACGCAAAGGAGCATATCTGGGCGGCGCTGACGTCGCTCGCCTCGGCTCCTCTCGAGGAGCGCACCCTCACCGGGCTCAGCGTGCTCTTGCAAGCCAATGACCTGAAACAGGCATTGCGCCCATACTGTTTGGGAGGGCCTCACGGCCGATTGCTCGACGCCGAGGCCGAACACCTCGGCCAGGCATCGGTGCAGGCCTTCGAGATCGAAGGGCTGGTGGGCGCGCAAGCCGCGCCGGCTGTCCTGTCCTATCTGTTTCATCGCGTCAGTGACCGGCTCGATGGGCGTCCAACGCTGCTCATCATCGACGAGGGCTGGCTTGCCCTCGATGACGAGGGGTTTGCGGGGCAGTTGCGCGAGTGGCTGAAGACGCTGCGCAAGAAGAACGCCAGCGTCGTCTTCGCCACCCAGTCACTTGCCGATATCGACAATTCGGCCATCGCGCCGGCGATCATCGAAAGCTGTCCAACCCGGCTTCTGTTGCCTAATGCGCGCGCGATTGAGCCGCAAATTGCCGACATCTATCGACGCTTCGGCTTGAACGACCGCCAGATCGAAATCCTGGCGCGAGCGACACCCAAGCGCGATTACTACTGCCAGTCCCGTCGTGGCAACCGTCTCTTCGAGCTCGGCCTGTCGGAGGTCGGGCTCGCACTTTGCGCCGCGTCCTCGAAGAGCGATCAGGCCCTGATCAGCGCCATCATCTCCGAGCATGGCCGCGATGGCTTCCTACCGGCCTGGCTGCATGCCCGCAATGTCGGCTGGGCCGCCGACCTCATTCCCAATCTCACCGTCCCTGAACCTGGAAAGGACCCCCAGCCATGACTGTTCGTCCAAGCCGCCCGCGCGCCCTTCTTCTGGTCGCCGCGATGCTCGTCGCGCCGATCGCGATTTCGCCGATGATGACTGCGCCAGCACATGCGTTCATCGTGTTTGATCCGTCGAACTATTCCCAGAATGTTCTGACGGCCGCGCGTTCGCTGCAGCAGATCACGAACCAGATCACCTCGCTTCAGAACCAGGCGCAGATGCTGATCAACCAGGCGCGCAACCTGGCGAGCCTGCCTTTGTCCTCGTTGCAGCAGCTGCAGGAGTCGGTGCAACGCACGCAACAGCTGCTTGGCGAAGCACAGAACATCGCCTTCGACGTCCAGCAGGTCGACAAGGCCTTTCAGCAGCAATACGGCAGCGTCTCGCTCGCTGCATCCGACCAGCAGCTCGTCACCGAGGCGCGCTCGCGCTGGCAAAACACGGTGGGCGGTCTTCAGGATGCGATGCGCGTCCAGGCGGGTGTCGTCGGAAACATCGAAAGCGCTCGCGCTCAGATGTCGGCGCTGGTCGGCGCCAGCCAATCGGCAACCGGGGCGCTGCAGGCAACGCAAGCTGGCAATCAGCTCCTTGCGCTCCAGGGCCAACAACTCGCTGACCTGACCGCGGTCGTCGCCGCCAACGGCCGCGCCCAGGCTCTGACCGAGGCCGAGCGTGCCGCCGCGGTCGATCAAGGCCGCGAGCAACGCCGCCGCTTCCTGACGCCTGGCTCCGGTTACCAGGCCGGCCCGGTCCGGATGTTCAACCGCTGAACGCGATGACCATGGACGGCAAAACCCTCGCTCGCACCGTGGCGGCCATCCTTGTTGCGGCCGCCCTCGCGGCGGCCGCGCTCGGTATAAGCCGAAAAGGCGACAAACCGGCGAGCGAGGGGCCGCGCATGCAGGCGGGCTCGATGCCAAATCCGCTTCGCGATCGGCTGCGCCGGTGCCAGACCCTCGGCGAGGCTGCTTTGCGCGACGATGGATGTGCGCGGCTGTGGGCCGATCAGCGCGACCGCTTCCTTGGCCTCGAAAAGCCGTCTGGGCTCCCGACAGGCGAACCGGCCTCGCCAGATGCTTCCATGCTCAGGGGTCGATAGACATGGGCAATACCGGCGTCATCGACCAATTCCTGGCCACCTTCACCCGCTATATCGACAGCGGCTTCGGCCTGCTCGGCGGTGAGGTCGCCTTCGTCGCCACCACGCTGATCGTCATCGATGTGACGCTTGCCGCGCTCTTCTGGAGCTGGGGCGCCGACGACGACATCCTCGCCAGGCTCGTCAAGAAGACGCTCTTCGTCGGTGTCTTCGCCTATCTGATTTCCAATTGGAACGGTCTCGCCCAGATCGTATTCGAGAGTTTCTCCGGCCTTGGTCTGAAGGCGAGCGGAACCGGCTTCTCGGCACAGGACCTGCTGCACCCCGGCAAGGTGGCGCAAACCGGTCTCGATGCGGGACGACCCTTGCTTGAGGCGATCTCCGGTTTGATGGGCTACGTCTCCTTCTTTGAAAACTTCATCCAGATCGCTTGCCTGCTTTTTGCCTGGGCGCTTGTCCTGCTCGCCTTCTTCATCTTGGCCGTGCAGCTTTTTGTGACTCTGATCGAGTTCAAGCTGGCGACCTTAGCTGGCTTTGTGCTGATCCCTTTCGGCCTCTTCGGCAAGACTGCCTTCATGGCCGAGCGCGTGCTGGGCAACGTCATCTCGTCCGGCATCAAGGTTCTGGTGCTTGCCGTGGTTATCGGCATCGGATCGACGCTCTTCGGCGAATTCACCCAAGGCTTTGGCAACGAGAGCCCCACCATCGACCAGGCCATGGCGATCGTGCTGGCGGCGCTGTCACTGCTCGGGCTTGGCACCTTCGGCCCCGGCATCGCCAACGGCCTTGTGGCGGGCGGGCCGCAGCTTGGCGCCGGTGCGGCCGTCGGCACCGGCCTTGCCGCGGGCGGCATGGCGGTTGTGGGCTATGGCGCAGCCGGCCTGGCGGCGCGAGGCGGGACAGCCGCGGCCTCGGGCGCGGTGTCAGTCGCGCGTGGCGGCACGTCACTCGCCGGCGGTGGTTCGGCCGCTTATATGCTCGGCGCCGCCGGCCAGACTGGCGCGGCAGGCATCGCCTCCGGCCTGGGCGGCATTGCGCGCGCCGGCGCGTCGGCGGCCGCCTCGCCGCTCAAGCGTGCCGCCGCAAACACCGGTCGATCGCTCAAGTCAAGCTTCGCATCCGGCGCAAGTTCGGCGGCTGAAGTCACTGGCGGTTCGTCGACCATGGGAACGATCGGCGGTGCCGCGTTGGCAGCCGCGGCTCCTGCGTCCGGCGCGGGCAAGCCATCCGGCTCTCAAGGGCAACCGGAATGGGCCAGACGCTTGCAGCGCACCCAGCGCGTCTCTCACGGCGCGCAGACCGCCGCCCACGCGGTGCGCGCCGGCGACAGCCATGGCGGCGGCGCTTCGATTTCTCTTTCTGAAGGCGAATGACCCATGAACATCTTCAGGCGCCCCGCCGTCCACTATGGCAAGACCCTTCGGCCGGAAACCCCTTATCAAAAGGCCGAGCAGATCTGGGACGAACGCATCGGCTCCGCCCGCGTCCAGGCACGTAACTGGCGCGCCATGGCGTTGGGCTCGCTCATCCTGTCGGCAGGCCTCGCCACCTCACTGGTCTGGCAGTTGGGCCGAGGTACCGTCGTGCCTTGGGTCGTGCAGGTCGATACGCTGGGCCAGGCGCAAGCGATCGCGCCCGCGATCGCCGACTACAAGCCGACCGACCCACAGATAGCATGGCATCTCGCCCGCTTCGTCGAGCAGGTGCGCTCCGTCCCCGCGGACCCCATCATCCTGCGCCAGGATTGGCTGCGCGCCTATGATTGGACGACCGACCAGGGCGCTGCGGCCCTCAACGATTACGCTCGCGTCAACGACCCTTTCTCCAGGGTCGGCAAGCAGCAGGTCGCGGTGGAGATTTCTTCGGTCATCCGGGCCTCGCCGAGCTCCTTTCGTGTCGCCTGGATCGAGCGGCACTATGAAAACGGCCAGCTTTCCAGCGCCGAGCGCTGGACCGCGATCCTGACAATCGTGACGCAGATGCCGAACGACGCCGAACGCCTTCGCGCCAATCCCCTCGGGATCTACGTCAATGCCATCAACTGGTCGCGGGAGATGGGCCAATGAGCCGCCCGACATTACGTCTTGCTGCCGGTACGATTGTCTGGAGATACCTGCTATCGGTCGTGCTGGTCCCGGGGGTGGCGCTGCTGGCCGGTTGCGCCACGCCTTCGAAAAAGCCGCCGAAGATCAGCTACGATGGCTATGTTGCGCCTTTGCCGCCGGCAGTCGCCGCCTCAGACCAAGGGCCAAAACCCCTTCGCGTTCCGCCAGGTTGGGCTCCCGCGCGGGGCGGCGCGCTCGGCGAAACGCCGACCGCGCGTGTCCAGAACGCAAACGCTGCGGCGCGCGTGGAACCGCGCCGGGAAGGCTACTACAACGCCATTCAAATCTATCCCTGGAGCGAAGGAGCACTCTATCAGGTCTATGCCGCGCCCGGCCAGATAACGGACATCGCGCTTGAGCCGGGCGAGACCTTGACCGGCGACGGTCCGATCGCCGCCGGCGACACGGCGCGCTGGATCATCGGCGACACCGAAAGCGGCTCCGGCATTGCCCGGCGCGTCCACGTCCTGGTGAAACCCTCGCGGGCGGACATCACGACCAACCTCATTATCGCCACGGACCGGCGCAGCTATATGCTTGAGCTGCGGGCAGGCGCCAAGCCATACATGCCCGCCGTTGCGTGGTCCTATCCGGCTCAGAAAGCGGGAACCCTCCGGGCCATCGCCACAACACCGGCCATACCGGCCGTTGCGGCACGCAACTATCGCTACGGTCTCACAGGCGACAATCCGCCCTGGACGCCGGTGAATGTCTACGACGACGGACGCAGGGTCTATGTCGAGTTTCCGCGCGGCATTGTGCAAGGCGAGATGCCGCCGATTTTCGTCATCGGTCCGGACGGCGAGGCTGAAATCACCAACAGCCGCGTCTATCAAAACGTCCTGATCGTCGACCGGCTTTTCGGCGCGGCCGAACTGCGTCTTGGCGCCGGCAAGCGCCAGCAGACGGTAAGGATCGTCCGCACCGACGCAGGACGAACCGATGGATTATGGCCAAGGCTGGGCGACAGTAGCGCGTCGAAGGTGCCGAACTCAATGCAGAGGGGAGGGCTGCAGCCATGAACGAGCAGGACACGGCCGTCGAACCCATGCGCCTTCGCGCCGACCCGCCGCGCGTGACGCGACTGTCGCGCAAGATGCTTGCAGGCATCGGCTTCGTAGCCTCGCTCGGCATCGGCGGCGCGCTGATTTACGCCCTGCGCGACGCGGATACGGTCAAGCAGGGCGAAGAGCTCTACCCAACCTCCAATCGGCCGCCTGCTGACGGACTTGCGCGCCTGCCGCGCGACTATGCCGGCCCCGTCCTTGGGCCCCCGCTGCCTGGCGATCTCGGCAGGCCGATCCTCGATGCCCAAAACAGGGGACAGGCCGTCGTGCCGCCTCCGATCGCAAGTCCCGCGATTGACGAAGCCGAGCAGCGGCGGCGGGCTGAGGAGGAAGCGGCAAGAACCTCGCGCGTCTTCTTCCAGACAGCACAAGACGATACCAGGACGGCCGAAGCGTCCGCGCCTACAGGCAACGACCTTGCCGGTCAGAACAATCAGCGAAATGCGCAGGATCGCCAGCTTTCCTTCCTGTCGGCGGCCGCTGACCGGCGCACCGTGGCGCCGGATCACGTCACGCCTCCGGCGTCACCTTATGTGCTGCAAGCCGGCGCCGTCATCCCGGCCGCGCTCATCACGGGTATCCGGTCGGACCTGCCCGGCCAGATCAGTGCTCAGGTAACCGAAAATATCTATGACAGCCCAACCGGCCGCTCGCTGCTGATCCCGCAAGGCACTCGCGCTATCGGGCAATACGATAACGCAGTTGGTTCGGGGCAGCGTCGCGTGCTGCTCGTCTGGAACAGGCTGATTTTTCCAAACGGGCGCTCCATCGTTTTGGAGCGGCAGCCTGGCGCAGATGCTCAGGGCTATGCCGGCCTCGAGGATGGCGTCGACTATCACTGGGGCGAGTTGTTCAAGGCAGCGGCGTTGTCGACAGTCTTGAGTGTTGGCGCGCAGGCCGGTTCGTCCGACCAAGACAGCGATATCGTTCGTGCTCTGCGCAGCGGCGCCTCCGATAGCGTCAGCCAGGTAGGCCAGCAGGTCGTTCAACAGCAACTCGATATGGCGCCGACGCTTACGGTGCGACCCGGGTTCCCCGTTCGCGTGCTCGTTACCCGCGACCTTGTTCTTGAACCATACGGAGGTTGACATGACCAAGTTGAAGCTCGCGATGATCGCCGACGATAAGCCAGTCAAGGTCACGGTGGAACTGCCGGCGTCCCTGCATCGAGAGTTGGTGAAATACGCAGAAATCCTTGGACGCGAAACCGGGCAGCCATCTGCCAATCCATCGCGCCTGATCGCGCCGATGCTGGAGCGGTTTATCGCAACGGATCGCGGCTTTGCCAAAGCAAGGAAGCAGGGGGCTTAGACCGGTTTTCCAGTGGCCGACGACAACACCTGGACTATCGAGCGTTTGCAAAATCACTCAAGTCGGTCGCCGCAGCCACGCAATGGAGGGATGCGAGCGCTGGCCTGTCTCGGAGAGGTTTAGGTGGGGCTATGGTCGGGTCAGCCGGCGATCGCCGCGGGCGGAACATTCTTCACCGGGTGAAGTTCTGAGTATGCCTTGGTTTTTATCCCCGTGGGCCAAGGCCAGGAAGCTGCCTCCATCAGCTTCCAATCAGCCCGCCTCGGACGGGGGCAAAACTGTCTGGGGCGGGCTACGGCTTTTTGTCCCCACAGCAAGCATGGTTTTCCACCGTTAACTCTTTGGATCGAGTTTTCTTGCTGGCGCTTCGGTGACTCGTTTATTAGAGACCCCTTATGGAGAGACGGCAAGCAATCCGAAGGGTCAGTGATGGGCTGTGGGAGGTCTACGACATAGACAACAACAAGGTTGTGCGCGTGGGTGGAGTGCTCTTGACAAACTTGTTGGATGAAGACGCGCTCGACGCGTTGGACCTGATAAGGGATGGCTTCCTGACCCCGGGCCAGGCCAGGAGGACAAAGGCCTAATTAAGCACTTGCGCGGCGAGGGGGATTTGCGACACGCTGCGCGCAGGATTGTCGGGAGGAATCGCGTGCCGATACGACGACAGGCGACTGAAGCCGGTATTTTGCAGCCAGCGGAGTTGGCGCTGCTTGGCCGCGTCTACAACCTGCTGAAACTCGATAATGAATCGCCAGAGGCCTGCAGCGCTTTGGCTTCCCGCATCATTGCGAACTATATGGCCGGCGTGAGCGACGAGGCTGAACTGGTTTCGTTGTCGAAGCGGCCATTGGGCAGGGGAGGCGCCGCGGCCGGAACCTTTGCTACAAATCGAACTTATTGCAAGATGAGCAGACGTGGGATCGATTTTCTCAACGACTGGATCGCGGAACATCATCCGGACACCCTCACCGAAGATCCGACCGCCATCGCGGATCTTGCCGATCAGTTGATGGCCGCGGCCGAAAAACAGGGGCTATCTCGACGGGATATTTCCGAAGAGGTCGGCAGCGTATTCCAGGTCATTCTCGAAGCGATGCAAAATCGATCTGGAGGGCGGCTCTACAGCAGCCGCTGGGGCTAATAGAGCCGTTTCCGGACGCTGTCTCAACTTCCGAGATCTCACACAAGCTATTTTCCGATGCCAAAGCGCTGGGTATCGGGCGAGAGGAAATCGATGAAGAGGTCGATAACCTATATCGCATACTGTTCGATTGTGCATTTCGAGGCTGACTTTTAGCCCTTGCCCGCCGAGATTGCGGCGAGGAATATAATCCTTCCTTTGCGGCGAGGCCCTCAAAACGGAGATCACCGAATAGCCAGAACCAAACCCCAAGCAGTTATCGCAGGCTGAAATCGAGCGCTTCCTAGTGGCAGCGGAAGCGCTGCACAAGACCATCGTGAAGCCGCTCAACCAGCGAAGCACTTCCGCGCCCTCAAGCGGACCCACCAAACGCTGCCGAAGATCGTGAACGATATCACTGGCGATGATGCGCCGTTCATTCGATGGAACGGACAGGACCGACGCGGCCGCCTACGCACGCGGTTTCGACATGGTCATATAGGTAGCCGCGCGTGCCGGGCAGCGGCCGCCAATCGCCGATCTTCGTCACCGAGATACTGGACCCCCGTGCGGGGTGTTGTGCGACTGGATCCCCAGGAACGAAAGCGCGATGCTGGCACCGTCCCGCTCCTAATATGATCGCGCCATTTGGCGGTTGAATGCGGCAGCTCTCGCGGTCACCGTGCCGTCGGCCGCCAGAATGACCGCAAGAAACAGCAGCCCCGTGCTGGTGGGCTGCACACGACACAAGTCAGATTCTTCGATTTCATATCTTCATTGTACTCAACATGAGGCGATTTGGCCAAGCCGGGGGCGTCCCTTTAGCTGCAACGGCACCCGATTAACGGAGGTTCTGGCTGTCCCGGTTGCCGACATCCCTTGAACCCAAAAGAGGTCTTTCCAATCTCTTCCTATGTCGAGTGCAGCTTGGCGGACGTCGGGCCGAATTCCGTGTTGTTTGCTATGGCATTCGCCCAAGCTCGTCGACTTGCCGGATCCTCGCCACGCAGAGGCGAGGCAGGATCGGTTGCCACACTGTTTGAAGGGAGGTCACCATGGAAGATGGGATGTTCAAACAGGCGATCTTCGTACGAGATGATGGTTTCGCTCTCCGAAGGATAGCTTGTGTCATGGATGCGATAGAGCTTCTTGAGGAATGGCCGCTCGAAAGGCGCGGCCTGCTTCACGCAGCGGCGAGTGACACTTGCTACTCCGCATATGATGGTCGAAAGTCCGTCCATTGAGGATGTTCCCGCGGCGCCGCCTTGGAAGACAGGGCCCAAGATTGGCGGTGCAGGCCATCCTACAGAAATTGACCGTTGATTTCGCTTGCGGCGGCAATCGACCCGCCGCCGCATCGGAAGACGCGTCACCACTGCCATGGGAGGAGGAAATCGACCAGGATCTTCCGCGATCTTGGGCATTTGCGATATCGATCGGGGGAACAGGACATTGGGAGCTGGGCGAACGGGCCAAACTCGTTGGGAATGCCCATCGCTTACCGTACACAGCGTTGCAGTGGTGACCGAGCCGGATGCAGCGTGCCCAGCTGCGTTGCTCCCGCACCAGGAACCAGGGAATTTCCACGCTGACGCCGGACTTCGGTCACGCACCACCAAGGACCTAGCTTTATGGGTGGAACGAATGCAGGCAGACACCACCTCCCGGTTTCTACGTCATCGTCGCCGCTATGCTCTCTGGCATCGGCCGCACCTCGGCGTGTCCTGCATTATCCGGAAAGGCTAAAGTTGCGGTCTCCGAGAGGCTACAGGCTAATCGCGATCGTTCATTCCAGGACACCCTTACCCGGTACTGACTGGTTCTTCTTAACTAACGCTTGCGGAACGTCGTCCTGCAATTATGTTCGAGGTCTGTGAGGGCACAAGGGGACATAGGTTGCCTCGTCGTTCCGCTCGTTTGCACCTGCTAGGTCTGATCGCGGCCGCAGTGATACCGGTCTGGCTTTTCGCGGCGTATCTCCTTTTCCAATTTGCCATGCATGAGCGATCGCGGTTTGAGCAGGATGCGTTGCAGACGGCCCGGCAGGTTTCGCTTGTGGTGGAGGCTGAGGTCGCCAATCTGAGAACGATCGTGGACGGCTTGTCGAAATCCGCGGCTCTCGCCAATGGCGACTTGGAAGCCTTTCGAGGAGAGGCGCTCCGTGCGGTACAAGGAACCACCTATAACCTTGCACTGCGCGATCTCGGGCACAATCAGCTGTTGAACACAGACGTCGGTTTCGGGGCAGATCTGCCGCACGTCGAACCGATATCAGCCCCAGATCGCGAGAAGCTGAAGGTCTCTGGCATTCTCGTTAGCGATGTCTTTCAAGGCCAGGGCTCCAAGGATTATCGCGTGGCCATTTCCGTCAAAGTGCCATCTCCTACCGGTGAGGACCTGCTTCTTTCAATTTCCGTCCCGACATCGCGCATTCGCGATGTGATGATGCCGGCCGTGCCCGATGGTTGGACAGTCGGAGTGGGAGATCGCGACGGAAACTATGTCGCGCGCTCCAGATCGCATGAGGAGATGACCGGCAAGCCCGGACTACCCGAATATTTGGAAAAGATCGTCGGCCGCTCTGGCAGCTTCATATCTCGCAACTATCAGGGCACCACGTTGCTGGCGGGCTATTTCCGATCCTCGTATTCCGGATGGTTCTACACAGCCAACGTGCCACTGTCGGATGTGCAGGCGCCGCTGTGGCGCTCGCTGGCGGCGATAGGCGGGATTGGCATTGTGGCGCTTCTATTGTCGACTGCTCTGGCCTATGTTGTCGGCAAACACCTCACGGGGGCAACCACCGAACTGGCAGCCCGAGCGGATGCGCTGGGAAAGGGCTGTCCCGTGCAACCTCTGTCCACTTCGGTAAGAGAGTTTGCAACAATCGCGCAAGCCTTGGTGGATGCCGAACGTGCGATTGCGCAGCGCCGCAATGAGCTGGAGACTGTGCTCGACACGGTGCCGGCTGCTGTCTGGTTCACATATGATCCCAAAGCTCTTCTGGTCATTCGCAACCGCTTCGCCACGGAACTGATGGGTTTGCCAACCAAGGTCCGGCAATCGTTTGGAGTGCCTGATCCTGTAATCAATACCGTGGCAGTCAAGGACGGTCACACGGTCAGTCGGGAAGATCGGCCACTATCCAGAGCGATGCGCGGAGAGCTGACCGACAACGAAGAATTTTCCTACACCCTTCCGTCGGGCAGAGAGCGCTTCCTGCTTTCGAGCGCGCGTCCGATTCGCGGCGCAACCGGCCATATCATAGGGGCAGTGCAGATCAGCCTCGACATTACGGACCGCAAGCGCGGCGAAGAGCAAAGGAAATTGCTGGTCAAAGAATTGAATCACCGTGTCAAGAACACGCTTGCAGTCGTCCAGGCCATAGCCAGCCAAACGATCCGCAACGCCACCAGTCTGCCGGAGGCAGGCCGAACCCTCACGAGTCGACTCGTCTCGCTGTCAAAGGCTCATGACATTCTAACGCAAAAGAATTGGAGCGGCGCTAATCTGCATGATCTGATCATCGAATCGATCAAGCCCCATGCGGCCATCGAGCGCTTTCAAATTACCGGAGAGAAAGTTTGGCTTCCGCCAAACCTGGCGCTTTCATTTGCCCTCGCGCTTCATGAGTTGACGACGAATGCTATCAAGTACGGTGCCCTGTCAAACGCAAAAGGTAGGGTCACGATCTCTTGGAACCTCGTGAACCGAGGGACTGAAGCCCGGTTTAATCTGGAATGGAGGGAAACCGGTGGTCCAGCCGTGGGATCTATCGAGCGCAGGGGCTTTGGCACCCAACTTTTGGAGCGCGTATTCGCCCCCAACTCCGCAGGTCGGGTCTTGATGAACTTTAAACGGCGAGGGTTGTCTTGCGTTTTTGAGGTCGACGTGTCCGAGCACAATGAGACTGACGCAGGACCAATTGCTTGATAGAGAGGCTCCAATCGCGTGACGGCTTTAGCTGCTGCTGGTTAGCAGTCTGAAATGCCGTGGTCGAACAGGGCGGGCGTGATTATGCAAGCAACGATCCTGCCGTAACTTGGCATCTCGCCTAGCGTTCCTCGAAACCAGCTCCAAGCGGGAAGAATGATTCCCGCCAATTCGTGCAACGCCTGAAGGTGAGATGACCGCGGCGGCGCCAGGGTCGCAAGGAATTGCGCATTCAAGCAGCCGCAACGTTAGGCAAGCAACCGAAAGCGATCTTCTTAAAGGGATAGCTCAAGCTAGGCTCAGGACCTATTAAATCGCTTGCGGGGATATCGACCAGTTGATTCAAAGGCGGCGCAAGGAGACGCTGCCATGGGTGATTTGATCTGGCTGTCGGAAGCGCAGATGCGCCGCATCGAGCCATATTTTCCGCTGTCCCACGGCGTGCCTCATGTCGATGATCGTCGGATCATCAGTGGGATCATCTTCGTGATCAGGAATGGCTTGCGGTGGTTCGACGCGCCTGTGGAGTATGGCCCGCCAAAAACGATCTACAATCGCTTCATTCGCTGGAGCAGGCTGGGCGTGTTCAACAGGATTTTCGCGGCACTCACGGCGAAGGGTGGGAAGCCCGACCATCTGGTGATCGATGCGACCCACCTGAAAGCCCACCGGACGGAAGCAAGCCTGCTCAAAAAGGGGTTGTTCCCCGACGTATCGGACGTACCAAAGGCGGTCTGAACTCGAAGCTACATGCCGTCTGCGATGGCAAAGGCAGACCGCTGGTGATGCTGCTGAGCGAGGGGCAGATGAGCGACTACAAAGGCGCTGCCCTCATGATCGACGCTTTGCCCACGGCCAAAGCCTTGCTCGCAGACAGGGGCTATGACGCCGACTGGTTCCGCGCCGCTCTCGCAGAGCGCAAGATCACCGCCTGCATCCCGTCAAAGGTCAACAGAAAAGTGCCGATCCCGCACGATGTCGCACTCTATCGCCAGCGCCACAAAGATTGAGAACATGTTCGGCAGGCTCGAGGATTGGCGATGCATCCACACTCGCTACGACCGCTGTGCGCACGCCTTCATGTCTGCCATCTGCATCGCAGCCACCGTCATCTTCTGGCTCAATCAATGAGAACTAGCACTGACTAGCTGCGACGCTGCTCTTGCGTTACCGCATGATTTGTAAAAGGCAGGTTCCGATCGTCGCGGCCCAAGCTCGGCGACGTTTAAGACGGCGGTTCGCTTGCACGTACCGCCGTATACCAACAGGCCCGTGCCGGCCTCAAGCTTCTTGCCGAGCGTGCTTTCGTTAAAGGGGTAATTGTTCGACATTGGCGATCCTCGTTGAAAGGGTCGCCGGACCGGGGAGGTTAATCACGATTGGGATGGCAAGGGCACTTGTTTATTAGCGTCTGCGAATGTTGTAGCATATAACGCCAGGGTTCACGGCGTCGGAGTCGTCCCACACAGCCGTTGCCAGATTGGGCCGCGGATCAGCCTTCGGCACCGCGATATCCGTGCCCGGATCGCGGCGAATTCGCGACGATCAAGAGAAAATGTCTCCCGTCACCGTACATCGCAACGGGCCCCAGAAAATTCGTGGTGCCCAGCATGCGTGGGACTGGACGAATTGCTCGCCATCGAGGTGGCTCGGCGCACGGATAATCAAGCACGAGCAGCCGCAATGACAGCGTCCGCATCAGCGCCCGTCGTCACCTGCAGCTGTGCCAATTTTGTCGCTGATACGCACCGGGACCGGCTCTTGTCGGGACGTCGGTGCGCGATAATTTTGCAGGGTGGGGCACTTCAATCGACAGGAGCCTACCATGAAACATCAAACCCTAGACCAACTGCAGACAATCGCGAAGGTTCAGCCTTTGTCGACGTATCCGTTCATGACTCGCCAACAGCGCATAGAACGGTGGGCAGCGCTGCTGGAAAAAGACCCAGATCGGTGTCTGGGTGCCCTTAGCGGCACCGAGCATCTGAAGCGGGAGGCCCGTGATTCGTCACGCTGTGAGGGCTCGCCCATCACCGTGGCCTTTGAGGATCCGGTCTTGCGGGAGCTGGGCCTGAGGGATGATTCTTATGGAGAAGCCAAGCGGTTCTTCGAACTGACCGACTGGCATTTGCACAGCATCGTCTGCAGTTGCCACGTCGGCACAACATTTAAGGCTCAATGGGCCGCCGCAAGGGTTCGCAAAACGATTGGTGGCAATAAGTTGCTTGAATGGCTGAGCGAGAAACTGTGGCACTAAAGCCTTCTGATAGTCAGGTGGATGCTAAGGTCGATAGTGGCCGCTCGCTCTGGAGATACATCTTCTTTGCGGTCATCACGGGTCTATTGGTGTAGCTGGAAATCATTCGACTACCCGCCCGACGCCAATTCCCGGCGCGTGCTTTTCGCACCGCATCTGACGCTCCGGGGCCGGTGCTCGTCGAGCCCGGCCCTCGCGGATCGTCAGGATGCCAAATAACGTCGGGAAGCCTCAAAACGGGAAAGCCACATCATGAGATTTGCTTCAACCTAATCGGAGGGAGGTAACAATGGCCAGACTGGCCTTCCTTCCTCCAGTGCCGGTTAGGACCAGTGAGGTCATATGCGACATCAACTCGGTTCGGGAGGCGCTCGTATTCCTGAACCAATGGCCGAGGGCCCGTCGGGACCTGGTCTATGCTGGCGCGGTCAGAAGCTGTAATTGTGCGATAGCCGGGCAAATGCCACCCGAAGAGGCTCGGCAAGCATTTGTCAGCTTTGCCAGAATGGCAGGGGTGCTGGCACAATCCGATCGTTCCGCATCGGCTGGAGCTGATGGAAAGAAGTCTGTTGCTCCGCGCGATTCCTGATCTGCCAATCACCGCTTGTGCAAGCTGCCAAGGGCAAGCTGTCGGCTTGAACAGCCGCAGGACGGCGTACTCCCGCTCGCTGGTTTGACACGCATCAAGACGAGACAGGCCGTCAGCTGTCTGCCGACCGAGGCCTGACCAGTTGGAGCAGGGGGCGAGGGCTTTGTTCCTCGCCCACCTCAACAATCGGCAGGGCGACAAAGTCCGGCGGACTTGTCAACCGTGGCTGCAAGAAAACCGGATGCAACCCCTCTCCGCGTGGCGCTGCAAGTTCATGAAACTGCAAGAGCGATATCTTCATGGCGCTATTCCTGTATATCTTCACCTGTAGCGGCAACGTCGCAAGATGGCGCTCGTTTCATGCCGCTGAAGAAAATCTCACCAGAGGAACCTGTGCGCGATGAGGCTATCCAGTCGGTCGTTGCCAGCCACGCTAGCTGCTGTCCGCCAGCGCCTCGAGAAATGACTTCCGCCATTGTGCCGCGTCATTGCGCCGGATGCGCTCGATCAGGGCACCGTGCCTTGCAATTCTTTCCTCGAGCGGCATGCCCAGCGCTTTTGCTATCGCGTCAGCAACCTCGTCGACCACATAGGGGTTAACGATCAAGGAGTGCGCAAGCTCTTCAGCCGCGCCTGCAAAACGCGACAATACGAGGACCCCGGGATCGGCTGGATCCTGGGCGGCGATATATTCCTTTGCGACGAGGTTCATTCCATCACGCAGGGGCGCGACCAGCCCGACCTGACTGGCCCGCAACAGACCGGCCAGCCGCGAGCGCGGAACGGTGCGGTGGATGTAGCGGATCGGCGTCCAGGTCAGGTCCGCGTATTTTCCGTTCACGGAGCCAGCGGTTGCCTCGAGCTGCGCGCGTATTTCCGCATACGCTCCGACCTCTTCTCGCGTGGGCGGCGCTATCTGCAGATAGGTTACCGTCCGCTCGTGTTCGGGGTGCCTTTCGAGAAGGCGCGCAAAGGCCTGGATGCGGCCGGGCAGCCCTTTGGAGTAGTCTAGCCTGTCGACGCCGATGATCTGCTTGAGACCAAGAATCTGGCGGCGCATGGAATCGATCTGGACATCACTCGCCGCATCGTTAGCCATGCGTGCGAAGGCGTCGACATCGATGCCTATCGGAAAGCTCCTCGACAGGACGGTTCGGCCATTGCTTTTGGCCGCGCCGTTGATGTCGAAGGTGGTCGAACCTGTCGCCCGAACGGAGCGCCGAAAATTCGTTACGTCCGTCGCGGTCTGGAAACCCAGCACGTTCCCGCCGCCGGACCTGTTTGTTGCTGCGCCTGGCCATGGAGATATGGAGGAAGAAACCGATGCGATTTCCGAATCCGAGGCGCCGCAACTCCGCAGCCAGGGGGATAAGATGGTAGTCGTGAACCCAGATCAGGTCATCATCGCCTGATAGCAGTCGTGCGAGCGCCTTGGCAAAGCGCGCATTGACCTGCCGTACGCGTGCAGAAACTCGCTCCGGTGCTGTACAAGGTCGAGCCGGTAATGGAAAAGCGGCCAAAGCGTACTGTCGGCATAGCCGTTGTAGTACAGCGAATACTCCTGCTGCGGCAGCGTCAGCGCGGCCGACTCGATCTTGCCGACGCGTTCGAGGTGGATCAGCGGTTCGTCGCTCGCGGCTGAATCATGGTGCCCGACGCTTGCCCCTAGCCACAGCCCTCCACTCGCGGCCAAGGCATCGCCGGCACCATCGCGTGTTTCCGCCACACACCTCAAAAAGGCCCGCCACCAATCGGCAGCGGGCAAGGTCTGGAGTGGAGGGATCAACCCAGCACGACGCAAACGAGCGGCAGATTTTGTTGTGTCTGTGCACATTGGGGGGCAGGGGAGGGCAAGCGCCTTGATGCCAACCATCGCTGTGACGCTCGTCCACGTCCACGGCAAAGATAGCCAGCGGGGCTTGTCGTCCCGGGCGTAACCAGCAAGGCTGACGGTACGTATTGCAACGTTGTGCAAGGATTGCTTCAAGCAGCTTTCGCAGCTGAGTTATGTGGACGTCGACCACCGCGCACTTACGCCGGCGTTCTGGGGCGAAGCCGCGGCGATCAGTTCATCCCCGCTGATGACATTTCCAGCCTTCTCAAGCAGGTGACGCAACAGCTTGAACTCGATCGGTCTCAGTGGAATTTCACCGCCGGCAATCCAGGGACAGTTCTGTCTCTCGAAATTAAACTCCTGGTTGCTGTGGGTAGGGCAGTCGACGGGCAGCTCCCGCAAGGCCAACCGCGCAGATTGCCCTCGCAATCGACAAGCTGGTAGCTGCCGGTGAGCTGTGTTCAGCCCAATCGGCCCGAATGACCGACGGGGGAGGGGGAATGCCGGTGAAGCTTGCCTCGCACCTACGACGAATGTACCACCAAGGATCAGCACGAGGACGCGGTAGCGACTATCCCCGCGGTTGGCCGTCCTCGTAAGGACCCCTTGTACGGAAGCAAGGGTCCCCTGATGACGCGTTGGAAGCGCTAAGGTCTCGGACGACGATAACACGCCTTGAATAGCCGTGCGCGACCGCAGCAGGCAAACACGGTGAGTTCTTGCGCGATGATGTAGCGTTCAGCAGATTCGCGGAGGCGCACTCGAGTTTCTGCGTGCGAATGATTTCTAGGACCTGGCTGATGATATGCTGAAAATCTTCGCGCTTGATGTACGGCCGACCGATTGCTGCTCAAAGCAGGAGCTCGCAGCATTTCAATCCAGCGCTTCAGTCAAACGCTGAGGCTCCAGTCTGGGTCGGTCGCTGTCGAGATGCCGGTAACCATAGGGCTGTAAGGCTGTGAAGAGCACCGCGTCACATGGCTACGAAGTGCAGGTACCCCGGAAAGTGGCCTGCGGAGTGGGCGAGCTAGCAGTGGGGCGACCGCGTTCGAAACAGTTCTTTAACCATCTCGTTACGGTAAACACTTTATGGCGAACCGATCAGGTTGCAGAAGGTTGTGGGCGGGTCTGAAACAAAGAGGACAAGCCCAGCCATGCACCGTCTACCTATCGCGATCGCTCTCCTAATCTCCTTCGCGACGGCATACGGAGTATGCGTCTGGGCATCTTCTGCTCGCCGGTTTGACCTTCTTCAGGCTCAAGCGTCACCGTTGGAAATACGCGGGGTCGAATAGCTGGCAAGGCGGAATTGGTTGCCTGTGGGCGCGTTCCTCTGCGGGCGTGAAACCGGAGAGTGACCGTGGACGGCGACCTGCGCCTGAAACTCAAGGAACTGAGAGCGAGCATGCAGAACAGGGCGAACGAACTCGCGTTGGAAGCGCTTCTGGTTATCGCCGAGGTCGCGAACTTCGGCTCTTGGCGTCAATGCTTGTATTGCAAGTTTTTGTGGAGCGATCTGGGCTCAAGAGAGTTGTGGACCACCAGCATCATTTTGGCAGGAGGGTCCATTTGGCGCCTAGCATCTGCGTGTTGGTTGTCGAGGACGAGCCGCTAATCCGCATGGACATCGTGGATTTCCTGCTCGGCGAGGGTTTCGAGGTATTGGAGGCTGCCAATGCCGATGAGGCAATCGACTTGCTCGAAAGCAATGCCCAGATCCAGGTCATGTTCACCGACATCGACATGCCAGGTAGCATGGATGGCATAAAGCTTTCTGCTGCTGTCCGCGATCGCTGGCCACCCATCAGGATTGTAGCGACGTCAGGCCATCGCGCGGTGTCGGTCGCGGACCTTCCGAAAGGCAGCCTGTTTTATGCCAAGCCGTATGACAACGCAGCCATAGCGGCAAGTATACGCGACCTCGTCTGAACTTTCTTCCGCTCCATGGCGTGGTCAGGTCGTTTCTCGATCACCAGCTTAGGCCTCTAAAGGCCAGCGCGGGGTTATTGTGCGAGCCGTTCCGGCTGGACCTTCAGCGTGACGACCAGGCCCTGCTTTGACCAGTCATACGCGATCGAGCCACGCAGATGCCCAGTTACGCTGCGCTCGACCAATCTGCTGCCGTAGCCAGGCGGACCGGCAGGTGTCTCAACGAGCGGGCCCCCACTTTCTGTCCAGATGATGGTGACGGCGTCATCGTGCGCCGAGCACGATACATCGAGCGTGCCTGCTTCCGCCGACAAGGCGCCGTATTTGAGAGAGTTGGTTGCAAGTTCATGGATGATAAGCGCCAGGATAGTTGCCGATGATTCACCGACGCTCATCCTTGGTACCGACACCCTGATGCGGCCGCTAAACGCTCCCAGATCGTCATAAGGCGCAAGCAGTACCGTAAGTAGATCGCCAAGCAGCGCCGAGGCGGCTTCGGTCTGGCCGGGCACCGGCCGCACCAGATCATGGGCTCGCCCCAAGGCGGTCAGCCGCTGAGTAAGCTCGCGCGCCATATCGTTGGTGGTCGTCGTCGAACGCGAGGTAATGGCAGTAAGGCCGGAGGCTATGGTGAGCAGGTTCTTGACGCGATGGCTCATTTCGCCAGCCAGAAGCTCGCGGCTTTCTTCCGCCTGTTTGCGGCCGGTCACATCAATGAAGATGCCGAACATCAGCCGCTGGACCATTCCTTCGTCGTCGCCTTGACCACGCGCGGAAATCCATTTGAGTTCGTCGCCGATCATGATCCGGAAGTCGATCTCATAGGGGCCGACAATCGCTCGCGTGGCGTTGAAGGCCGCCCGCACTCGGTCTCGGTCGGCAGGATGGATGTGCGCGGACAGGTCTTCAAACTTGACGTCTGTCGTGCGCGGGATGCCCCAAAGGTCATAGGCGCGGTCATCCATGGCCAAGGCGTCGCTATCCACGTTCCACGACCACAGGGCGACCCCTGCGGCTTCGATGGCTCGGACCAGGTTCTTGGGTTCCCAAAGGAGTGGCTTTAGATGTTCCGCGGTTGTCGTCATGGAAACTCGCAACGGTGTCGATGGACAGACTCTGATGCTGTAAACCAGAAGCTGCGGTTCTATTAGCTCAATTCATCCAGCATATGAGAAAAATCGCAGATCATATGCCGGGTGTTAGCGCCGCGAACCCGACGTGTTCACTGCCGGCATACGTGGGGCTAGTTCCGTCAATGATCGGTTTTCCTTGGCGGTCGTCGAAACTCGTATCGACCGGGCCGAGGGAACCTCTGGGTCAACAATCAAACGGCTAAGTCACCGCACAACGACATCGTCAGGCACTGTACTGGCTGTCCAGCATCCCCATCATCAGCCTAGGCGGCGCACTCTTTCCGGAACATTGCCAGATTCCGGTGTCTCAGCGCTGCGCCTTCAATATCCTGGCCTCTCGAAGCAGTGATCCACGGTCAGTACCGACCATATCGATCAGCTCGCGCGCCTGGGCTTCCGTAATCCCGGTTTCGCGCGCCAGGAAACGGATGAGAAAGTCTTCTTGCTCCTCCCTATGCCCACGGTCGCGCCGTTTCTCATCGGCAATGTATGACGATTTTGGCTGTTCTACCGAACGCGGCGATGGAGCGTCCTCGTTGTGATGCACGCCTTGCAAGGTCAGCCTCCCTGCCTCCTCCGCAGCTGCCAAAAACGCCTGCCGGGCATTTTCAACATCGGCCTCCGAAGCCAGTGAGCCTGTGCAGGCCTGCAACGCGTCCCGGTATATCGAGCTATGCTCTTCCGGCCACTTCTCCATGAGCAAGATCGCAGCCTCGGACGCACTGGACAACCTGCGAAGTTCTCCATTTGGCAACTCAACCGTCACTGGAACCCTGAAAAAAGCGTCGTGCATCGCGTCACCCCTATCCACCATCTCTCAGCGAACGGGGCGCGACGACATTCGTTCCAGCGCAACATGTAATGCGGCCTATCCGTCCAACGTCAGGCACCTGACGTCGATCTCACAATAAAGCGCCATGCCGTTTGGGGGCATGCAGGCGGTCGGCACGGCCCTTAGTCGGACGGGCGTCGACGAAAGGCTCAGATACAAGCATCCATTGGCGGGTTGGGGCGTTAAGACTGACGTCAGCAGGCCTCCAAACCGCATAGCCAAGGCTGGCGCGATATCGGAGAACATTCGCACATGGATATTCCTAAAGGCACGACGGTTGCTGTGGCGGATGGCGAAAGGCTCAATCTTTTCCGCAATTCAGGAGACGAAGCCAATCCAACGCTGCCGGCTTCGGTCGTGGAAGACGTGGCAAATGAGAACAAGGGATCCGGAGCGCGTCATCAGAGCAGCTCCGCCAATCCGGACAACAGTCAAATCGAGGAGGACAGTTTTGCGGCCGGAACCGCCGAACTGCTCAACCGAAAGGTCCTCGGCGGACAAATCGCCAACCTGACCATCATCGCCGCTCCTCGAACGCTTGGCGAACTGCGCAAGCACTATCATCAGAAATTATCGGACGTTCTGATTGGCGAAATCGCCAAGGATCTCACCGGCCATGGCCCAGGAGAAGGCAGTTGCCAGCGCCTAGGGCGCATCATCGACAGAAACTCAAATCTGCATCGCGCCCGCGCTATGATCGTCTTCGCGCCTGCGCCGAACTGAAGGACTTTAATCATGATAAAATCCATTGGATGGCTAGCCGCAGCAGTGCTTTGCATTGCAGCGCCTGCTCAGGCCGCTGACGGCGCCTTTTTGAAATCGTTTGCCGGCAGCTGGATTGGCAAGGGCACGGTCAAGGTCGACGCTGATTCCCAACCCATCAAAATCAACTGCAAGTTTGCATCTGACGCGACGGAAAGCTCATTGGCGCTTAACGGCAAGTGTACAGGTTACGTGGTCTTCTCGCGGGCGATCGGCGCCGACGTGAAGACGGATGGCAAAACCTATACGGGCATATACACCGGATCGAGCACCGGTCCCGCTGGCCTCAGTGGCAGTCGCTCAGGCAACGCACTGGTTCTCGGCATCCATTGGGCAAAGGAAGTCAATGGCGACCGTACGGCCCAGCTGAGGCTGGAAAAAGTCGGCGACAATGGGATGCGCCTAACGACGATCGATAAGGACCCGGCGACCGGCAAGACCATTGTGATCAGTCGGATTGATCTCAGCCGCTCCTAGCATCTGGTTGGCAAATATCCGGGGCCTCGCTTGTGACGGGGCTGCCGGGCCGACTATTACGTGAGCTCGTAGCAAAAATCGCAAATCAGATCCGCGACTTTGACGGCTTCAAAGTCAGTCATGTGCGCGGCTGTCTCAACAGCCACGGCCCCATATCGTCCTGATCGATCGCCAGAAGATCCAGTATCTTTGCAAACTTGAACTTGAGCTCCCGGTCACCATCAAATTCATCGATGGTAACGTGCAGAATGTTCACATTTGCGTCGATCAATCGCGTTTGGCTTCGGTAGAGGCTGCTCGTGTGCGACTTGCCGTGAAAAAGCGCTCTCGCGCATTGGCAGTGGGTCAGTTTGAAATTTCGATTAGGACGGATGGCCGAAAAGGGTCACAATAAGCGCCAGCGCACCGAAGGTGCTGAAAAACACAATAGCGCCATATCCAAGTGTCCGACGAGCCTTCTGGAAGTGGGGCGACCAGAATTCAGCGTGAAGCCTGGAATCCCGTTTCCCCATACGCTCGCTCCACGGAGCGTTCTGTTCGTCAATTGAACCATAAAAGTCGATACGCAAAATTATGCTTGCGAGTGAGATGAACATTGCCGCGAAACTCAGCAGCACCACAACCACGCAGGCTGTTACTGGAATAAACAGGTGAGGATTGTCCGCCCATTCGTACTTCAAATTCCTCTCTCCGCTTTTTATAGGGACCGCGCACTTTCGGCTGTTCCGCTTCCTTGGCCTCGATCAGCGCGACGATGTCGCTGATCTCCCAAAATTGTCGGTCACGCCAGCGGCCATCGCCGGGGTCATTCGCAAGCGTACAAAATTGTAGTACATGAAGTGAAGCGCCACGGCATTGGCGTGAGCCTCCACCTTCTTGGAAAAGCCGTTGGTCAGACGAGTGAAGCGGCGCATATGAGGTTCTGGCGTTCGGCAAATGACGTGCTGACATGCTTGATGTCTGGATTGCTTTCGATCCGCTCTTTTCGCGCACCAGGGCATTCGGCCGGGCTGTAGCGGCCCTTGGCGCTATCAGGCGAGGCACCATAGAGCTTGATCAGCACGGCGTAGTCGATATCGCCGCCGAAGGCACCTTTCAACAGCCTCTAGATAGGCCCTGTGGCCGTCGCTGGTCAGCTGAACGCGATTGGCGAGACGGCGGGAAAGATCGTCCATGAAAGCCATTGCGTATTCACTGTCGCGCGCCCGCCGACCAGCCACGACATGACAAGCTTGGTGTCGGCATCGATGGCTGTCCATGTCCAAGTGTCGCCAGCGCCTTCCGGGGCAACCCTGGCTGTCGCGACGTTCTTCTGCCGGGCGTAGGTGAACGACCAGATTTCATCGACCTGAATCCGCTTGCTGGTCAGATTGCGAAGGGCTTGGTCCTGATACTCGGCACAAACAGCGCCGGCATAGTCGGACGTCTCCCAGCTTGATCCACGACCGGTCCGGTCAAGTTGATCAGCTCTCGCGTCCGAGCTTCGGTAGTCCGGGTTCGCTCGCAAGGAAACGGATCGAAGTCTTCTGGCTCCCGGCGGATCGCATGCTTTGTGAACGACTTCGGAACCCAGGGGCGTCGCGGCGCTCAGTTCCCCCTCGCAGGTCTGCAGGGACAGTGAGTTCAATCGGACGTCGATGTTAAGAGATCAGTAACCAATCCGGAAGAATGTCGCTTGCGGCCTCTTTTCGCTGCCAGGAGACACTCCACATGCGTCGCGGCCTCGGTCTACTTGTACTCACCTTCAGCACGGCGCTTGGCACTGGCACGGCAACGTTCGTCATCTCAGCAGCTCACGCCGCGTCATTGCTTACCCCCGATACCGTCAACGCAGCGCCCCTCGATGCAATTTCGCCCACATATGCGCCCCCGGATTCGAAGATCGATCCGCTGACCACCGGTAGCACGTTCAATGTCGGTGCCGCCGCCCCTTCGACGGAGTTTACGCAAGCCTCTACGGCTGACGCGCCCTCGCCGTCCATAGTTCGGTTGCAGGTATTGCTCGATCGGGCGGGGGCGTCGCCAGGAGTTATCGACGGTCTTGACGGCGGCAACCTGCGGCACGCCATCGCAGCCTTTGAAATGATGCGTGGCCTTCCGGTCGACGGAAGGATTGGGCCCCAGGTCATCGCCGCCATAGACGCGGACAAGCAGGTTATCGGCAGCTACGTCGTCACGGCGGACGATCTTTCCACGGTAGTGGGTGCCATTCCGAAGGACTACGCCAGAATGGCCGAGATGAAGTATCTCGGCTACGCCCGTCCAAGCGAAGCCGTGGCGGAGCGTTTCCACATGGACGAGGATTTTCTGAAGGCACTCAATCCTGGCGCGACCTTCGCCGAGGGAGAAACGATTTCGGTGGCCGATCTAAGTTCGGGGAAGCGGGGAAAGGCCGTCAGAGTGGAAGTAGACAAGGCCGAAGGCCAGGTTCGCGCCTATGCGGAAGACGGCTCACTCCTGGCGGCCTTTCCGGCCACCATTGGCAGCGAGGAGAACCCATCCCCGTCCGGTATGCATACAGTAAGGGCGGTGGTCTCGAACCCGAGCTACACCTACAATCCCAAGCTCAATTTCAAACAGGGGAACAACGACAAGGTCCTGACTCTGCCACCCGGCCCCAACGGCCCCGTCGGCACGGTGTGGATCGACCTGTCTGAACCGAGCTTCGGTATCCACGGAACCCCCGAGCCCGCCCGTATTGACAAGACTGGGTCACATGGCTGTGTACGCCTGACCAATTGGGATGCTGGAGAACTTGGCAAGCTTCTCAGTCCCGGCGTGCCCGTCCAGTTCCTCTGAGCAGCGAGGAGATTCCGGCCGTAGACTTCGACTATTCGCGATGTCGACCTTAGGGGGCAGTCTCCTACCGACACTATGAGCCAGGCTCGGCGTCGAAATCCGCGCGTCGCCGCCTTGCACCGCCGAATTAACCGGAGATCTCGTCGCACGCTGTACACTTTTCTAAATCGCGACGCGTTTGGCGGGAACAAGCATTACGAAGAGCGTTCCTCGCTCGCCACCCGCCATCACGAAAGGACCGGTGCAATGCTCACGCGTGCTCCTGTCGCAAGGTGCGGCGGAAGCCGAAAGATGTCGTTGGTCCTACGCTCGGCTTTCCCGCGATCCTCTATTTGATTGGAACTTGATGGGCACCCGGGGGTTACCGTCATGAAGAGGAGACATCGCCGTGAAACTGTTTCACCTTGCCCCCATCGCAATTCTTGCCTGCGCCCTTGCTCTTTCCGCTTGCGCTAATACCGTCCGAGGCGTCGGTAGGGACGTGAAATCGACGGCGAACGCAGTTGACGACACCGTCAACAAACCCTGATCGATGCAGCGAACCGTCACGGTTATCGAAAAGGCAACTGGTCGGGTGATCGGCGCACTGCCAATCGATCTTGCAGGCCAAGTTCACCAAGTCGCGGATGATGAGTATTTTGCGAAAGCGTTCGAAGCTGCAATCGACAGCGGCCTCATCAATAAGGATGATGCGCGTTTGGTTGAATTCCAACTCGAATAGTCAAGGCCGACCGTGCTGGAGCCATAGACTTCAGCTGTGGAAGTTGAGGATAAGGTTGGGCCGGCAACCTTGGCCTTTACTTCAGCCGGAGGCCACCGTGATTAAATCAAAACATCGCTTGACCGGCCTGACCGGTCGAGAGTCATGGCGCGGCGACCCAAGGAATAGGACAGTCGACAGCATGATCACCCAATTGCGACCGCTACTCATCGCACTGAGTCAGGAATCAGCTTCTGGAAGATCGCATCGTTCTTCGCCCGCCATGCTTCATCGGCGAGCCACAGATATTCTTGGTCCGGCATCAACGGAACGGCTTTGACGTCGGCGCTGGAGATGCGGAGGTAGAAGCTGTTCCGTTCCTCGTTGACCTGCAGATAGCGGAGGGGGACGACGATGCTGTCCTTGCCTGCGATGAAGAACCCGCCAGAAGCAACGACCGCGTAATCCCACCGGTCCTTGGTGCCGATCACGACATTTCGGACTTCGCCAACGATCTTGTCATCAGAACTGCGAACCTCGGAGCCGACAATCTCGTCGACGCGCAGGCCGGGTCCAAGGTCGTCGAGATTGATGAGAGGACGTGCGTCCGGGGCATCGCGATTGCCCTGGACTTCGCCGCCTTGATGCTGCTGTGGCTCGCCGGCGGCCAACTGTTCATCGGCCAGGTCCTCATCGTTGCCCCCCAGCTTCGCCATAGATGGCGCGGCAATCAATTGACGGATATTGGCAAGCACCCGCTCGCAATCGTCGTGCAGACCGTATGTCCACAAAACGAACGCGGCATCCCTGAGGGTACGCAGGTCACGAACGAGGTATCTGTTTTCCGGCTTGCGCAACTCAGGGCTCTTGAGGACGGCCTCTTCGAGCTTTGCATCGGAAATGTTGCAGACGGCGAATGCTGGCTCGACACCGAGTGCGCAGAACAACGCCAACGGCGCTGCGATCCTAGCCAATTTCATTATATTTTCCCCAGGCGGCTTCTTGCTTTGACTTCGTGTGTCGAGCACGCCAATCAGGTGGACATGTACCGCGGAACATTTGTACCAGCACGGGTCAACCCCCGGTGAGCATTTTGGTTCCAAAGGCTTAGTGATTGAGTGACAGTACTATTTTCTGGCTCCGCCATGTCCCCCAGGCGAGATCCTCAAACCCCGCCGTATCGAGCTTAGAGCGAGCCCATGCCACTCCCTCCGCATCAATGGACCCTAGAACCAACCACGACATTTGAACCACGCCAGCGGAATAATTGCGCTGAGAGCGATCATCCCCAAACCATAGGGATAGCCGAAGGCCCAGTCGTATTCAGGCATGCTTTTGAAATTCATGCCGTAGATGCTCGCCATCAAGGTTGGAGGAATGCCGACGATCGAGACGATAGTTAGGATTTTGAAGATGTCGTTTTGCGCAATGCCGATCAGTCCAACCATAGCGTCGAGCAGGAACTGCACCTTGTCAGAGAGATGAACCTCGTAATTGTCGAGCGACGCTACATCGAGCTTTAGGCCGTCCATACGCGACGCGAGTTCTCCATCACCCCAGTCTGCGGTCATCCCGCATGCGAAATCGATGGCACGTCCAAGGGCAAGTAACGCATCACGCTTTTCCGAGAGAGCGTCACCCAGCCTACCAACATGGCGCAGCTGGCCGCGAATGACATTGTTCGAGCGGATGGCTTTACGGCCTTGGCTGTCCGGGACGTGGAAGGCGGTTGCAGAGAGGGTGCGCAGGTCCGACGCGGCCTGTTCAAGGCCATCGGCAAGGCGGTCGACAAGCTCATCACAGAGATCGAGGAACACCTCAAGGCTCGAGGTCGGCGGCTCGCCGGGATCGGCGAAGCGACCAGCAACTGCGTCAAAGGCCGGCAAAGCCGAGAAGCGAACGGTGATCAATCGCTCTCGCGACAGCACAAAGCCGAGGGGAGCGACCAGCGGCGCGCCGCCTTCGACATGAGTGACAATTGGAACGCTCATGGTAAGCACGCCGTCCCGGGCTTTTAGTCGGCTTGAGCTTTCGATCTCGATCAGATTTTCCCGGCGTGGGAGGGCAACGCCAGCCAGCCTCTCGACCTCTTTCACCTCGGCCGTATCGGGGTCGACAAGATCCAACCAGAGCGCCCTTATGGTCGCTTTCGGGGAGCTACTATGCGGATAGATGCTCAACATTCTGGAAGTGCCCTGAAGGGCCGGCTTGCGTGGACGGGGTATGAGCCAGATCCAACTGGGGTCCACTTCCAAGGCAGGCTTCCTGCCATTCCTAAGCACCTGCGCACTGGACAATACTAACCGTTAGCCATGCCCCTGATTTGAACGAGCGGTTGCTCGTTATGTTCCAGAGCCTCTCAGCTCGGAAGTTGTAGGTCGGGCATAATCGCCAGGGGAACGGGTCACTTTCTCCGGTGGTGCGCTGCTAACAGAAGGTCGCACAATGATGCGGTGAGCGCAGTGTGATCATGTGGCTAGAGGCTGGGAGGCCGATTGCATCCTCCAGGAGGGCAACAAAAAGCTGAAGGTACAATTTCCAAAACCTAAAGTTGAGTCGCCACTGAGGTAGGATATGAATAACCCTGTCGATATTGCTTGCTGAGCTTTGGTTATCGTGCGTTTGGCACCGCGCCCTGAACGAACCTTCCCTTCAAAATCGTCATCGTCACAAATCGGGAGCGCACTCGCGTTGCCGTCGTCCAATATTGCTATGAAAAGGGTTCATCATGACCACTGGCACAGTTAAATGGTTCAATTCCACCAAGGGCTTCGGCTTCATTCAGCCTGACAGCGGCGGCGCTGACGCTTTCGTTCACATCTCTGCCGTCGAACGCGCCGGAATGCGCGAAATCGTCGAGGGTCAGAAGATCGGCTATGAGATGGAGCGCGACAGCAAGTCAGGCAAAATGTCTGCCTGCAACCTGCAGGCCGTCTGATCGGTCCAGCTTTCCTTTGATCACGGATGTACTGGCACTGTTGAAAGCGTGAGACCAAGCGAGGTCAGGCAAAATTGGCTGACCTTTTTATGTCCGGCCGACCGACACACAAATTTGCGCGTGTATCCCCGCCTCTTGTCGATGGCCGTCAAGATCAAGGAGATCTGGATGACCGATACAGCCAGCGAGCTTCAGACGATCAATACCGCCTGGCAGATCGCCATCCAGGAAATCCTGCGAATGGTCGTGCCGGATATTTACAGGACAGACGACGAAACCGTGTTCAAGTCGCACGCAAGCGCATAGAAGAGGCTGCAGTGGACAGCATCTACGCTGGCCTGATGCTCCGAGGCACGGACGAATGGACTGAGTTGCTCGTCAAGGAAAAGGCCAGCAATTTCGTCACTAAGCTTCTGACATCCTTCACCTTCGATAGGGTTTAAGATCAAAGCCAGTCTTCGGGAACTCGCGCGACGCGTCGCCTGGTTTTCCTCGCCTTTGGGGAATTTCCATCGGCGCGCAACTGATCCACTGCGCCTTGGTCCTACAACAGAGGAGCGCCTGCCTGCGTTCGCTCCCATTGCCGCTTGCGCATATCGCCTTCGTTTCATGGATCAAGCCGGCGCGGGCCCCCCCATCATAGGCTTTCAGGCCGCCTAGCGAGAGTGGCAGCATTGCCTTGTCTTCTTTGCTAAAGGCGCCGACCCGGCTTTTCAGCCAGCTGTTTGCGCCTCTTGTTCGCGGAAGGCAGTCATGCTCCAGCGCGTGATGCCATAGAGCAACAGGCCAAAGATCAGCTTGAGGACCGGTCCCCACAATTGCGAAAACGAAAGGTTATGCAACTTCTCGCTGAGATGCGCAGGCGGGCCGTGACTTGGCAGACGGTCTTGCAACATGATCTTGCCGGTCTCCCATGAAGCTGCCCACAACAGGGCACCTCAATGGCCACGATTTGCGCGACATGGGCTCGAGGAGCGCCGGCAGATCTTGGCCAGCATGATCGAGCCTGGCGGCCGGATTCAGTTCAGCGAGCGACAAGGCTGGCCCTGAAGGAATGGTATCGAAGCGGCGTAACAGCAAATACCGCAGCGGGCCGTCGACGAACTGGCTGAAGGCGAAATGCTGCTCGGTCGACGAATGCGAGCTGCTCGGCGTCGAGCATGAGGCCGGCAAGCCAGCCTCAGCCCTGATGGCCGACCGAGCGACCGGCCGCTATGTCGGCTCGGCCTTCATCAATCCAGCCAGGCTATCCGCGAGCGGCTGTGGCAGCGGGTCCAGGAGCATGCCGGACCGGCGCCCCAAGGCATGAAACGGCCGGCGACACAGTGGTCTAGGCCGGGCATCATCGGGCGTGAAGCACTTGCGCGGTGAAGAGGATTTGCGGCACGCTTCGCTGCAGGATTTCTGGGAGGAATGAGATGGGCAGCGATGATCCACCCATTGAGCGACGTGCGAGGCGGGGGTCAGCGATCCACTCGCCGGAACCTAACACCTCCGTCGAGCTTTAGGCCCAATAAGCACACGCGGAATCAACTTCCTTAATCAATGAGGCCAGTCCTCGGTTAGAAATCACTCATTTCGAGTAGGGGACGCACCACTCCGAACGTCATTGCCGCCCGTCATGCTGCGGAAACGAAGCCACGGAAAAATGCGTTCCCGCCTTGAGAATCTTGCGAATCGGTAACGCACGAGGGAACTTTAAGCCAGGAAAGACCTTTCGTGCCCATGGGCACGCGCAGGGCTGAAATCTTTGCCAAACCGATGGCACAGAATCATCTATCCGATGATCCGCTGGTCGCGACCCATATATCAAACAGGATTTTGATGGCGGCTGAGAATTCCAAGACCGCCAAGTCAGAGCGGGCGGAAGCGACCGGGGCGAGTGAAACTCCAGCCATCGAAGTTGTAGGAGACAAGGACGACCTATTGCACCATGAAATTGCCAACCTTCTAATCCGCATGGTCCTGCCAGCCTACCGCAGTGACTTTTTCCCCATCCTTTTACTCCTTGCGATCTATACGCTGTTTGCGTTCGGCGCGGCACTGTTCCTTCTTCTGGGATGGGCTGTGTATAGGGCCTAGAGCGCGAAATAGGTGCCACCACGCCAGGCTTCCCCGTCTTGCTTTTCGTGGCCGTCGGTTTCTGGCCGGTGTTGGCCAAAGTGCTGATTTCCAGCCCGCACAAGGCGCTAGCCCGCACAAGGCGAATGAGTCGTGGGTACAAAATTCACTAGCCCGCGAGGGCTATGCGGGTCCTATCAGCACAGGAACGGACGTAGCGGTGCCGATCAGCCAAGAACCAGCTTGGCAGCAAGCAAAGTCAGCGCCACCGCAAAGATTTGGCGCCAGCAACAGCGCGCTTGGGTAGCACTTTCTATCCCTCTGATTTCCCCGGGCTTTCTGGGAAACTACACTGATCATCCTATCCCGTTCCGCGCAGCTCGAAGGTGAAAGACCCATGCTTTTGTGGTGGGTCTTTAGTCCGATCCACTATGCGACTGAAGTCTGGGTGTAGGAACCATGCGGCTGGCCGAAAGTTCGGACAGCGGCGGGCAGGAGATCCTGCTGTCGCCAGATTACCAGATTACAAGAGGAGAAAAACTATGAGAATGCACCTAACCAGCGCCGCCGCCGCGCTCGTCCTGTTTGCCGGCGTTGGCGCAGTGGCTGCCGAGGAGGTTGTCATCACACCTGAGCAGGACACCGTCGTGCGCGAATACGTCAAGAAGCAGCCGCTGGCTTCAATCAAGATTCCGGGGGTGGAACTGAACGTCGGAACGGCTCTGCCGGATACGGTCGAACTCCACGAGGTTCCGAACGTCAAATATCGTTACGTAGTTGTCGACAAACACACAGTTCTCGTCGACCCGGGCACCCGAAAAATTGTGAAGGTCTATGACTAACCGCATTGCCCTCGCTCCGCCGCCAGGTATGGCGGTGGAGCTGGACAAATGCGTTGTAGGCTCAACTTCAAGCCAGAGTACGCGAAGCTCGGATAACAGGTGGCTTCCGTCATGAAGGACTCCACCGTCCGGACGGACGGGGATGACCTGGTGCCTTCGGCCTTCCTCGCTGCCGTGCTCCATGTTGAGCGGACAACGCCGGCGGACAGCGACACCCCGTCCCCGGTTAGCCTATCCGGCGTGCCAAGGGGTGGCACGAACCATCCGTACTGGAGAGCAGTGTGCAAATTGCAGAGCTTATCGCTAACGTGTTCGCCACCATTCTGCTACTAGGTCTTCTTGCAATTATGTTCTTCGTTTCCGGAAAACAAATCTTGCCCGAAGGGATGGCGCGAATGGTGATCATCTCGCCCGTGGATGCGATAAGAACAGCCGCGTTCAAGAACACGCACTTAGATTTGCCACCCAGTTTCGATGTAGGGCTTGTCCAGCCGCGACCGGCTGGTCGCCGACAATGATTGGCAGTGAAAGCAGAAAGATGAAGCTCGAACGCTTGGCGGCGTCGGTTCCAAAGCACGAGTTCGAATTTCTGATGAAGCTTGGGCAAATGACGCGAGTGGAAATGTTGGCCCTTATCGAAAAGCATGAAGGACACCGTGCCGCAATTTATGCCGATCTCGCCAACATCACCGCCCGCCGATGAAAGTCCGGCCCCTCGATTCCGGATGCGCTGCGCTAGGCAATCGCGCTAGCCAGCGAGGTCCTGAGTTCATGTGCGGTGTTGGCGGTGGGCTGCGTTCGGCCTCGAAGGCGGCCCTGAGCCGCCTGAGCAGCGCGTTCAAGGTGCCGGCCAATGGGTCGAGATCGCCGGATCAAAGAGACCGATAATCTCAAACGCGAGATTCAGAACGCTGTCGCCGTGCTAGATGAATGCGAGGCGGCAATGTGTCTTGGCGAGAGCAGCCGCGCTCACGATTTGGTTTGCTGCAAGACGCCCAAAGGATCCATCGCACTTGATCGGGCTAGACGGGGGCACCACGTGCCCCCGCACGAATGCAGCGCGCTGCAGATGATCAACTGGATTGGCCGAAGTGACCGGAACTGCGAAGCTTTGCCAACAGCATCGCTGCCGTCCCTCGGAAATCAACACGCGCATGCTCGCTCAGAGGAGATGATTCCCAGGCGGCCAGCTCCGCTACCAACACGGCGGTCTCGCCGTTTACCGGCGCGCACCTCAGATCTCCGGTCTTCTCCATCAAAACTATTGCGGTGCCAGCGTCGTCATACCCGATAGCGGCCATCCGTTGGACGTGTTTATCACCATCAATACGAACGTCGAACAAGACAGTTCCCGATGTTTTCGCCGCAGCGTCAGCGACGCGATCGCCAAATGGCCGATGCATGCCGTCGCCGTCGCGGAGCGACTGCTCGAATAGCACCATTTCAACATGTCCCGCGACCATATCGGCCAAGGTGCCCGCACCATTTCGATTGGCAATGGGCTCGGCGGGATATCCACACAGCATCTACGGCTAAATTAGGAATCTTAATCAATAGGCCCAACTCGGCGACCACGGCCGCGCCAAAGATCAAGCTGTGGGTTAGCGCCTGAATGTTCTGGCGAAGGACCGCCAAAACCATTGGTGTGCGGATGGACTACCTTCGTTTGGTCTGCAGCTTTGCCGGTCAGCTACAACTCGATGGATCCGATGACGCCGCTTTTGCCTTCAGAGAGGTTGGTTAGCGACGGCCCTCCAGAGGTAAAGACAACACCGGCCGCTTCCAGCGCCTGTAGGATGCGGGTGCGGCCGCCCGGACCAGGCATTCTGGGGCACGTTCTCAAACTCACGGATTGTGTCTTCGCTCAGGTCGCACTTGGCACCACGCAGGACCAGTTCAATAGCGTGCGCACTGCTCGCGACTGCTCTGCCGTCAGTTTTCGCAAGTCATAACCTCCACTTCACGGGCTTCCTTCAAAACAGCCGGTCGGAAGGTTCCGGCCAACATTTCGCAAGGTGCTAATGGAACGGAAATGGCTAATTTTCGTGAAGCGCAGCGGAGGGAAACGAGCGCGGCCAAGGTCAGAAAGCTTGGTCATACTTTGTCAATCCGGCTCGTCGATCAGCGCCTTCTTTCGCGTCGGGGAAACGTAGCTCTGTACCAGGCGCACCTTGTCCTGGTCGACCGTGACTATCGTTCCCAATGTCACCGTCACCTTACCCTCATCGATCCGAACAACGTCGCCGATCAATTCGATCTTTTGGCCCTTCACCACCTTGTTCGATCGATAATTGGATGAGGGACATTATAACTCGGGATTGAAACGCTGATGCGATCGTCGGTCACGCGCTTGATCATGGTGGCCATGATTGCCACCTCGTCGCCGACCTTGATGCTGCCCCGTGACATGCCCTGATTCTGGAGTGGCAAATTGGGACGTCAAGGATTAGCGATGGCTAATTTTTTAATCGCAGCGCGCCGGGATGGGGGCTCTGGCTGGTTCGACAGTGTATCGCCCTATCTCGCGCGCCATTCGAATGATGCCAGTCTCTTGGGCTCGGCGCATTTTTGCCCCAGCCGGCGGCGACCCACATTGCCCCAAACAAACCGCTGGTTAGGCCCGGCAGCTGACCGAGTGCCCCAATCGTCAACCGCCGGGCCGCCAGGTTTTATGCTCGATGCCGGTTTTTCAGGTAGCCCGCAAAGATCGACAGCTTCCTTTCATAACCTATGCGCACCATGGCTTTGCACCGGTCGCATCTGAAGCGTCCGATTGTGCGAAGCCAGGAACCAGGCCTTACCATAGGGTGTGAGCAGGCCGGACAGTGGAACTCCATCGTTACGTCGCTCAGTTCATCGCACAAGGCCATTCCCGTCGCTCTCCCAACCGGTGTCCGATTGAGAACAAACAAGAGTGGCGGGAAATGTTCCAGGCTGGGCCTTCTGGCGGATCGGGGAGGGACTTCAGTCCTATCCTAAGCGACCTATCTGGTGCTCGCCGGTTCGGCCAAACTAAACTCGTGCACTGCGGCTTCGCGCTCATCGACGACCCGGAACCAGTGTTGCTGCAAGGCCCTTGGCGAAACCGCGCCGCCCACAACCCGTTCTGCAGCCTTCATCGGGTCGTCAGCTTGCGCGGTTTCAGATGCGACAAGTTCCTCACCATAGTACTCTTCGACCTGGTATGTTGGCATCTGCTTACCGGCCTTTGAGGGATTTGGCTTCCCGTTCCAACGTGTCGCGGTCATTGCCGAACTTTGCGATCAACTCCCGTACCTGCGGGATAGACAGGCCAAATTTGCTCGCGAAATAGCCGACCTCATATTCCTCATCGCCGCTCACGCGGCTGCGATCCTGATAGCCAAGCTTGTTCTTGTCGTCAGTCATCGTGCTGCTCCAGGCTGCTGCGTTCGACTGCAACGTGCGTCGCGCCGAATTGTTTCGCTTTGCGCCAATCTCGGAAATATTTTAGCAGCCGTAGATTCCTTTAAAGTTCGTCGCGCCCATGAACCGACCCTTGTCGAGCAGCCTCCCGAAGGCGACATCTGGATACACGAAGTGAAGTTCGACGACTACCGCTCGCAACTGATCATCGACCAAGACGGGACACGTATCTACACCCCGTAACGGCCGTGACTGGATCGCGAAGTATCGCGACCTGGTGCACGCGGCAAAGAGCCTCGGATTGAAAAGCGCCATCGTCGACGGCGAGATCATTGTGCTCAACGAAGCTGGGCCTTCGGACTTCGGCGAGCTGCGGAAGGGGATCACACGCCGCGCCGGCGCCCAAGGGGATGAAGCGGCGGCGACGTAATGGGTCAAGCCCGGGATCATCGGCCGCGAGAAACACTTGAGCGGTGAGGAGGATTTGCGACACGCGCTGCAGGATTTTCGGGCGTGCCGATACGACGACAGGCAACTGAAGCCGGTATTTTGCAGCCAGCGGAGTTGGCGCTGCTTGGCCGCGTCTACAACCTGCTGAAACTCGATAATGAATCGCCAGAGGCTTGCAGCGCTTTGGCTTCCCGCATCATTGCGAACTATATGGCCGGCGTGAGCGACGAAGCTGAACTGGTTTCGTTGTCCAAGCGGCCGTTGGGCAGGTAAGGCGCCGCGGCCGGAACCTTTGCTACAAATCGAACTTATTGCAAGATGAGCAGACGTGGGATCGATTTTCTCAACGACTGGATCGCGGAACATCATCCGGACACCCTCACCGAAGATCCGACCGCCATCGCGGATCTTGCCGATCAGTTGATGGCCGCGGCCGAAAAACAGGGGCTATCTCGACGGGATATTTCCGAAGAGGTCGGCAGCGTATTCCAGGTCATTCTCGAAGCGATGCAAAATCGATCTGGAGGGCGGCTCTACAGCAGCCGCTGGGGCTAATAGGGCCGTTCCAAAAGCGGACCAGGAGCACCTACGCTAGATGGTACGAAATGAACGCCGCCAGGTTGGATTTGTTACCCAAGCTTGCCGAGTTCGAAAAGGCAGATCAGCGGCGTCAGAATAAGGTTGGCACGGACCGCACCTATGCGACCCGTAAGACCGGCAAGACGGGTAGCGCCCCATGCGACCCCACGGGTCACACCCATGCGGCCCGATTCGTCAGAAGAACGAACAGCGAGAGAGCGCGAGATGGATGACTTCGATCATGCCCTCAAGCGTTGGCCTGTCGTCGAGAGTCCCAAGGCTGCACGTAAAGCTTGGAATGCACTGTCACCATCCGATCGCATCGAAGCACTCAGAGAGCTCGAGCGGTTCGTCAGCGTCAACCGCTCCGCCGGGCGCAAGCATATCTGCAGCTTCACCAGGTATCTCAGCGAGCGTATGTGGGCGCCCTTGGCCGAGAGACCTAAGCCGACACAGTCACGACCAGCGGCGGCGGCTGGTGCAGGGCCGTCGCCGTTCGAGCGCAAACACCCGAACTGGCCATTGCAACATCAAGCGGCTCTATAAGCCGCTGGAATTGCGGGAAGTGATCGGCAACGTCACCGCCGACCAGCTCAGGACAAAGGTCCGTTGCGAAAAATGCAAGCGCAAGGAATCGATGAGCGCTGAGCTATTTCATCCGGTCGGCCAAGAGCTTGAAACGATCCGGTTCCGGCGCCTGGTGGAGATCCGATGGGAGAGGCGGATAATTTGGCGCGATGGGTGAGGCATATAGTGTTGGCGCCTCAAAAAGGAAATCCGACGGTGCGCGAAGTGGCATGGCCGCGGACGTGCCTATCCGAGCCTGCCTGCGTTGGGATCGATCCTACCTATTTGATGAAGGGCTCCGACAAATTGTGAAACTCTTCAAAATGGCCAGGATAATTGCGCGCCAGATATCGCACCACCCTGGAATTATCCATCAGCCGGGCAAAAAAGCGGCTGGCTGCAACAAGCTCCAGACCCACTTGGCCACGCTGTTCCATGGCACCTAGAACCGCAAGGCTCAGCTTGCCTACCTCGAGCACCATGGCACCTCGATGGCCTTCGGTCAGGTTGGCGATCGTTGAAGGATGGAAATCCTTGACCAGCAGGGCTTGTGGTGTCAGCGCTACAAGCATCCTTGCGTAGGTGAGTCTGACTTGGTCCATGGCCACCATCAGCCGGGCAATCTCAACTTGCCTGGCAGGAAGCACCTTCTGGAGCAACCCGAAGATTTTCGTTTTCACTGGGGCGTCCCGAAGCACGTCGAGGACGCCCGGGCAAATTCCGCCAATAGGCTCCCTGTTTTCGCCTGTGTCGGAAAGGGGTTTTCCGGGAGGACAAAACACGTGCGGCTCGGGGGGCGCGCCTGGCAACCTGTGTGCCAATAGCCTTGGCATTGTCTCAAGCCCCTCGGACACCATCAGGGCGCAAAACTGCCTGTCGCTCATCATCAAGTGGAGTGCCGCGACCATACGGTCCAGGCACCGTTCAGACTCTTCTGCTCCTGTTATGAAATCGCGCATGCGTTTGCATTCCGCGTCGTAGGTCGCCAAAAGTTCGGGCGCAAAAAGCTTTGCCTTGGACCCTAGTTGACCAGCAGCGATACTCCTCGCATGTCTGTTGCCGCTGTTCTCCAACGCACGGTAAGCGGCGTCTTTGCTTAAACGTTTCAATTCCAGGCCGCGCTCCCGACAGAGGCTCGCTCTGCCAGCCGGATAAGGGGGTTGAGCGTGGGAAAAATATAGGTGTCCAGCCGTGCCCCATTGATGGCGTGCAGTTCCGATTTGCCTGCGATCTCATGCGCAGGAGCAATCAAATAGTCCCGGATGCTGAGGTCGTCGGGATTCATCCGGATGAGGACGAAAATGTCCGGCGGCGGCTCGCGATCGGCCTTCGCAAACCAGCGTGGATAGCCGAAGCTGGAAACCCTGCAGCGTCCTGTTGCGATCGCCACAGTGATCTCCTGGTTGATGCGCAGGAGGTCCGTCTCCATGACATGAGTGGCGATCCCGCCACGCTTTTCAACCGCGGCCAGGAGATCCTCGATAATCTGCAGCCTCATGGTTTCCAAGCGCCGGTTCACGAAGATGTAGCGGGAGTTCTTGGGCGGCTCGTATCCGATCAGCTCATAAGCCTTAACGATGGTTCCAAAACGCGACATGTAGCGTGTGGACGGCGGGCAGTCGGGCGCGGCGTCGATAATGAAAGAGGACAAGGCGCCTCGGCGAGCCAGGAGCGCCTTGAGGGCGGCCAGCATCTCGTCATTGGTCAGGTGGCGATAGATCGTCTTAAGGACAATCTGCGCTCGGTTGAACAGTTTGCGGTCGACGATCGGCTCCAAGATGTTTTCCACCCGCACCCACAGTTCCGGGGGATTGCGAACTTGATGGCTCCTAAGCCTAGCCGAATGCTTGTTCCAGATGCTGTTGCCAATGTAGTTTTCGTTGGTCAGCACCGAGTGCACAGACACTCGGGTCCATGGGCGCCCCAGGTCGCTTAGCACGCCGCGCTTGTTAAGCAGTCTGGCCATCTCAAGCTCAGTCTTGCGAGTTTTGACAAAGTGACCGAAAATCCATCTCACTGTCGCAATCTCGTCAGGCGGCCCGAGCACCAGAATTATTCGATCCGTCTGCAGGCTCTTGTATTCGGAGGGAGAAAGGATGCCCTTCGGACGGCCATGTTGATCGACAAGCAGGCGCCGCAGGCCAAAGCCTACCTTTGAGCCCTGTCTGAAGCCCATCCGGATCAACCTAGCCTGGCCAATGAAGACTTTCTGCGAGAGCATTCTGCTTTGCTCGGCAGCCATGCTACGTTTGATTGCTTTGAGGACATCGGACTCGATGCTGCCGTCGTTTGCGAACTGCTCAGCGCAAAATTCGATCCGGACGCCGGCCATCTGGCACCGGTACTCATAAGCGGCGCTCTCATCGATATTCTGGAACCGTCCCCAGCGGCTGACATCGTACACCACAACCGTTTCGAAATCGGCTCTCCCGCTCTCGACATCGGCCAGCAACCGCTGAAGACCGGGGCGGCCTCCGAGGTTTAGACCACTGCGACCGGCGTCCTCGTAAGTGGCGACGATCTCGTAGCCCATGATCTCCGCATAGTCGCGTATGGCATCCCTCTGGTTGTCGATCGAATAGGTCTGGTGTTCTGTCGACATGCGCAGATATTGGGCCGCACGCACTACGCGCCTACCAGAAGGAGCTTTTAGGGTCGTTGCAACCTCGTCCATCGCTTGCGCTCCTGCCATTCGGGACATGCTAACGATCATCGGCCTGTGGTTTGGTTCAAAACACCCCTCCAGTTTATGTCGAATGCCCGGCTTTTCTGTTTGGAAACCAAGCCTTTCAACTGTCGGTAAACGCTGACTCACTTTGTGAGCGCCGGCGCCCCCGTTCCGCCGCAATGCGGCCCCACGGGACGATCGATAGGGATTTCAGACGTTTAAGGGAGACTTCACATGACCTTTCAAAAAGCCATAGCCGCCGTGCTGATGACCGCGGCACTTGCCGGCTGCCAGTCGCAGACCGAAGGCCAGCAGCGGGCCACCACCGGCGCGCTCCTCGGCGGCGCCGGCGGCGCTCTCGTCGGCCAGGCGATCGGCGGAAACACCAAGAGCACGGTTATCGGCGCGGCCAGTGGCGCTCTGCTCGGTGCCGTTGTCGGCTCCGCCACCACGCCGCAGCCGCGCGGCCAACAGCTCTGCCGCTACCAGGACCGCTACGGCCGCATCTACACGGCACCTTGCGACGACCGGTACTACAACGGCAATTACTGAGGCGTCGCCAACTCCTTCTTTGCGAAGGCCCAGACCATCAGTGGGTAATCCTCGTCTTTGCTGAGGTCCCGCCACAGGCCGTAGGCGCGCACCGGGCCACCGATATGAGCCCGGGCGCACGCCTTTTTACCCCAGCCGTGAACCTTCAAGTTTGCTTGGGGGAAGCCGCCTTCAGCCATTAACAGCTTGAGACCGGCGGGCGTCCATCTGTTGTAGTCGTGCGGCCGGGCATGTACCCGGAACAGGAAGGGCCTCGCCACCATCGCCCAGCCGCCGGGCCTGGTCATGGCATGGATGTTTTGCACCGCTGCGTGCGGCCACTGGACATGTTCCAGCACCTGGTCGGCGATGACGATCGAATATTGCTTGTAGAGGTCGACGGCGGGGGAAGTCGACGCAGCGGTAGTTCGGGCACATCGCCCGCCAGGTGCGGTTCCAGCCCGGCGAGATCTCGATGACGTCGGCGGCCTTGCGGATGCCCGCTTCGAGAAAGAGCGTGAACGCCTCGATCTGGCGGATGCGCAGCCTGTTGCGGGAATCATAGCCGAGCAGGCGCTTGGCCACCTGTTTGCCGCGGTTTTCAGGGTGCCGGCAAGCTTGTCGTCATCAGATGACCTCCTCCAAAGCCCGCCGTGAAAAACAGCCTAGCCCAGGCAAATGGGCAAAAGATGACAGGACAGCCTATCTCAATACCAGCTCCAGGCGGCGCTCGACCGCACCCATTACCGGGCGCGAATTGCTTATCGAACCGTCATATGGTTGCGCCATTGCCATGGCCGGTCGAACGATCCAACTCATCCGCCCCGCTCGGTTGTCCCGGCGTTGGTCTCAGCCTTGGCATAGAAGCCAGCGCCGTATCTCGGCCAGTCCACCGCATAGTCCTTCTTTGAGCATCCATTCGCCGATATCGACACTGGTTCTACGGCTCTCCTCGATTTGGAACATTAGCTGTCCCTAAAAGTTGAAGTGAGAGACAGGTGGTGCCCTCCATCCCCTGCCGAAGATCGGGCCTCCGATCGGCCCGCCTTCTCTCCACCAGAGGAGTGCGGGCTTTCAACGTTACGGGGGCAGCGATGGTCGACAAGCCTTCAACGACCTACGTGGTGAGCGTCTTCGAGAAGCCGCACTGGCGCACCGTTCTGACCACCAAGGACAAGCAGAAAGCGTTCAATATGGCGAAGGAGATCGGCGACAAGGTGCGGATCCAGGAGATCACGCCGAAGCCTAAGAAGCGCTAGGCCACAATCCCGAAGTCCGAGCTCTCGAGCATGAGAGTGTGGGCTCCTATTTGCTGTGCTGAATTGCGTTCGACACCGGGAGAGATAGTCTTGTCGCTTGCGGCAACGAACCTCTCCGAAATCGTGTCATACCGAGCCCGGTGTCGGCGCCTCCTGATTGATGAGCCCCGACCGCCGCGATCCGGCCAGAATTCCGCAGGAATCATCTCGTTGGGCGCGGCCCTGTCTTCGGCGATGCGGCCTGCGCCCGGGATCACCGCGGCGACTGCGGGATGCGCCAGCGAGAATTGCAAGCCGGCCGCCTTCATACTGATACCATAGCTATCCGCGATCGCCTTGTTCCGCGCAACTCTGTCGAGGGTCGCGGGGGTTGCCGGAGCATATTTGAAGTTCGGTCCGCCAACGAGCGCGCCGGAACTATAAGGGCCTCCCGCGACGATACCGAAACCGGGCTCCTCGGCCGTGGGCATCGAGCGCTCAAGCGCCCGGTCATGGTGGTCAAGACTCCGGCTAAATTGAAGGAGTCCGCCGTCTAAACCACCCTCCAGCCGGCAGTGGATGTCGCAATCTTGCTGGGCACTTGCACCATACTAATTGGCGAGTACATGCAGGGGGTCCGATATAACTACTTGATTTAAAACATTAAAAAATTGTTCCATAATGTATGTTATGCTATTTTGATCTGTAGCAGCCATTTGGTAATGCGACAGGCGCAACATCAGCACGATCGAGGCGGCGAACGCTTACGCGGCCGAGTTCGCTGCTGACTTCAATGTCCGCTTCTGGAAGGAGCCGCGCAACCCGAAGGACATGCACCGTCCCCTCGCGGAGCATGAGAACCTGGACAGCGCGATGTGCCGCAAAGAGTTCCGAACGCTCTCGCAGGCCCTGACACTGCGCTACGACAAAGTGTTGTTCATCCTCGACCCCAGCGCCTTTCCGAAGAGACTGGCCGGCAAAAAGGTTGTTGTTAGCGACTATCCCGACGGCCGCCTTGAGATCATGCATGGCAGCACGTCCCTACCCTACAGGACATTTGACAAGCTGCGCTCGGTTCACAGATCGGAGCTTGTCGAGAGCAAGCGCCTGGACGAAGCGCTTGCGATGGTGGGCCGAGATGCAGGCTGGCCGCGACCGTCAGCGCAGCCAACACGGCCCGCGCCGCACCGGCCAGGCGAACCACATGTTCGGCATTCCCGATGGCAGTCAGAGCAATGGCTATTTGAAGCGCGGGCGCAAGCCGCGCAAACGGACCGACTTCATGAACGATCCCGCCGTGATTGCCCAGCGAGAACAGGCTCTGGCGAGCGGCGGCTGAGTAATCTCCGATCAGTCCAGCGTCGACGATGGCTGCGCTCACCATTTCACCTTGGAGCCGACCGAACCGCCAACCGCGTAGCTGTCGCCGAAATCCTGCGAGCGGCCGAGGCCGAGTCCGCCCTACAGCGCCTGCGTCCTGCTGGAAACGTGCCGTCGAGGAAGTCGTGTTAGAGGTTGGCGATGCCATAGACATGCGATCGGCTCGTCTGTCCATTGGACCTCAACAGCCGATCGCTTGGAACTTCCGCGGCAAAACGACGTTCGATCTTTTTTGAATGAAGGAGGTCGTGATGGACTGGAACCGCGTTGAGGGAAACTGGAAGCAGGTGAAAGGCAAGGTCAAAGAACAGTGGGGAAAACTCACTGATGATGACCTTGATCGCATCGCTGGCAAACGCGATCAACTCGAAGGTAAGATTCAGGAGCGCTACGGCATCGAACGCGACCGCGCCCGTCGGGATATCGACGACTGGTACAACAGGCAAGGCTGGTAAGACAATTGCCCGCGGCCCCCTTTGCGGCGCTGAGCTGCTGCTGTGCCGGCACGACCGGGCTCCGAGACCTGCAATCAGTCAAGCCGGTCATGGACTAAGTCCTCGCAACCCTTTGACGACGCGATTTCGTTCTGCAGCATCAGGCCAAGGCTCGGGAAGCATCAAGCTCGCCGATGGGGTGGCAATCAAGGCCAACCCTCGTCCCGCCTTGCTTCCCGGAATGCGAGCCCGGCACAAGATGAAGACAAATCCTAGTTCAATCCGTGCTGCCGGTGGTCCGGGCAGCACGATTTAGGCCTAGTCCTTTCCACTCCGCCAAACAAAAAGCCCGCCACCTGCGGCATCCTTCAGTCCAGCGGCAACAAACGGCCGCAGGGTGATCGCGGAGGTGGAAGCCAACGGGTGCGCTAGCTTTTTCACACCACTTTTTGACAGGTCTTGACGGGGAAAATCCTCACACCCATATGGCCGCCGGGCCTGACCGTTGATGGCGCGCCTACATCAAAAACTCAATTGTTCGTTCGACTTGGAGGATCCTATGAACGATCGGATTTTCGACAACCCAATCTTCGTAAAAAGCGGCAGCAACCTAATACAGGAAATTGCTGACCTCGAGGACGCCTTGGAATTCCTCTACGATTGGCCGAAAGAGAGACGGGGCGCTATTTACCAGACCGCTCTTCGCGCCTGCCAGCGAGCATTCGACAGCGGTTATCCGCTTTCGGCCGCCCGCCAAGCATTTTGCGGATTTGCAAAATCAGCCAAGATCCATGAAGAGACCACAAGTGCCATGCCGTGGGTGGTTTCTGGAGGCCAGAGCCAAAGCGGCGGATTGGTCGCTTGAGGTTTGCGAAGGAGGCCGTTCACGATGCTCGCAAAACCTTTTGAAAAACCGGTTCGCGTCTGGGTTGGGTTAGGCTTCCCCCGTCAACTCAACACCGTTGCCGACGCCTATCAATTAGCAGTGGAGTGGTGCGGCAATAGCCCTGAACAGAAAGCGGCTATTCGAGCCTGCAAAGCCGCGTTGGTAGGCGATGTTGACCCTGAAACCGCAAGAGGCGTTTTTGCAGCCTTCGCGCGGAAGAAAGACATCCTGATGGAAGGTGGGATCACGCCCCCGTCCCTCACAAGCTGGACGCCCGATCACGTCTAAGGTCACAAAAGGCGGTTGCCACAGCCGGGCAGCCGCCTTTCCCTCATCTAGTCATTTTCATGAGAACGTTGATGGCAAAGGAAGCCGCAGTTAGACGCTGATTGCCAGGATGCTTTAGCTTCCCGTGTCGACGAACTGATACACCTAGCTTCGTAATTTAATGTACTTGGGTGCCAGGCGGCTCACTTCAGCCTCTTAGGCAATGCCATAATCCTGGAAGGTAACGCCTATTTTGACTCGATCCCTTGCTCAGGCTCTATTCCGATTGTGTCGCCGTCACCGTGGACTGCATCACGATCCCAGTCGTTCGTCTTGTCTTGGGTTTTAACAGTGGCCTTCCGGGTATGCCTATCCTCGTCTTTGCGAAGCTTTTGTCCCGGAATATCGCGCGATGATTTCGGTGCCATCGATTGGTCCCTTTTGCTGTGCCCAACCAAACATGGCCGGCAGATTTAGGTTCCCCCTCTCTCCGTGGGGACGCTACGGGATCCGGCTGCAACCTCCGAAATATCTCTGCTGACCATCAGGGGGTCGCCGCGACACATAAGACTGGAACGTGCCCTCTCCTTCCGCATCAAAACCTTCGGACGCTTTTCCAGTGCCGGCTGAACGCACTCCGTCAGGATAGTGTCCATCGACGGTTCTCGTACAAAGCTTGCATGTCGAAGCCGAGATCGACGCAGCGCACGCCCAGTAGGTCAACCGATGCGCTGATAGTCGGGATGTCGGCAGTCCCTATCCGCTCCTACACAACTATGCGGGGAGGTGCGGCGTATGCCGTTTGTCCTCGGCCGGATCGGCGTCGATGCGGGCCTTGTGTGGGTCGAAAGCCCCGTGCCGAGCAATGGCCAGGGCGGCCGGTTCAGGTGTCTCATAGGCCCACATAAAATTGTCGGCGGATGCACCGGCTGCGTGAACGCGCCAATAGCCGGCCGTACCCCACGCGGACTCCGAGGTGGCGTTGGTTTTCTCGAAAAGCTCGAAATAGATATCCTCGAACGGGATGTAGAAGACCGGATTTCGCCCTTCTTCGTAAAGCACTTTTGCGCGCTCGCTGGACGCAACAATGGCGTCGGAAAATCTGACCGTCACTGTACCATGGAAGGGAACGATGGCAGGCGCCGTCGGAAAATTCCCGGAACTCGCGGGTGAGGTTTGCATTCTAGCACTCCTTGACTGCGTGTTCATGGAAACGTCGCTCCGCCACGGCAGTTCCTGCCAACGGGGCAATTGGCGCAAAACCTTCTACCCCTGCGCGTCGTTCCTAGATGTTAGACCCTTTTTGCTGGATCTGATCGAGTGTGAAGCCTTCCCGATCATGCCCGGCCTCGCAGATGGACTCATAGGTGAAACCTTGAGGGTCCTGCGCCTGCGGGCGAGGTGTAGGCAGCGAGGAATTGGTGAGATGAGTGCGGAGTTGGTCGTGGTTCTCGTCGCAGAAGCGCTTGACTGTGGCGTCTGTGATGGTCCGGTTCATTCTTCCTGCCAGGCCCTTGGCCCACGGATGCCTGGCCTTGGTCGTGCGGTGCACGATGTCGTTTCTGGCGCGATATATCCGGCCGTTCGCGAATTGCCTCCTTGATCAGCGGCATCGGGGTTGGTGAACGGGACGCCATCGTCGGTTGGGACGGTGCGGATTTTGCAGGCCACGGCAGGCTCAGCAGAAAGTCTCTGGATGCGTTTGGGGGAGTCCCCCTCGGCAAGTTGATGAAGGCTGAAGTCCGAAGCGCGGTCGATAACGACGTATATCTGCAGCTGCCCCGCTCGCTCCGACCTCGGCAATGAGGGAGCGCCCATCAAGCCGGACGGTCTTATGACTTTCCTTCGTTTCAACCCACAGTGAGTTGGCGCCTGGGAACAATATCGGCCTTGCTGGGCCATAGAAACAGGCTCTGGTGGAGTGCATCGATGGTCAGGCTCCTTCTCGTCGTGGCTACGGCGCTTGCCCTCACTTGCGGCGGAGCAGCGGCGGCCAAGCTGGACCTCGCCACTGTCAATCAAGCGCAATTCTCAGCCGAAAGATCGAAAGGCTTCAGCCCGGCTATCCTGAAAGCGCAGATACTTTTGGATCGCGCCCGCTTCTCGCCAGGCTTGGTCGAGGGCCGCTTCTCAGAGAACGTCGCAAAGGCCATCAGGGCCTTTCAGACCGCGAACGGATTGCCCTCCGATGGGACGCTCACGCGGGAAACCTGGGACAGGCTGACGGCAACCTCCACCAAACCAGTCTTGATTAGCTACGAACTGACGCGCAAGGATGTGAGCGGACCTTTCACCAAGCGCATTCCGGCGCGCAGGGAGAGGATGGCACGCCTGCAGAGGCTCGGCTATCACAACGTCACGGAGAAGCTGGCCGAGCGCTTCCACATAAGCGAGCATTGCTCAGGAGGCTCAATCCGGGCATCGGCTTCAGGAAGGCCGGCACTAAGTTGCTGGTTCCGGATATTGACCGGGGGGATTCTCCTGCCACGATTGCCGGCATCGAGGTCGACAAGGGCGCACGCCTGGTGCGCGTTCTTGATCCTTCCGGTAAATGGCTCGCGGTCTTTCCCGCTTCCATCGGCAGTGCCGAGAAGCCGGCGCCGAGCGGCGAGGCGGAGGTCAAACGCGTCGTGCGCAATCCCACCTATCACTACGATCCGCGCTTCGCTTTCAAGGGGGTCAAAGCCAAACGGCCATTCACGATTGCGGCCGGACCGAACAATCCCGTGGTCTGGATCGATCTTTCCATCGAGAGCTACGGTATTCACGGCACGCCCGAACCGGGCAAGATCGGCACGACCTTCTCGCATGGCTGCATCAGGTTGACCAACTGGGATGCCGAGGACCTCGCCTCCATGGTGCAAAAAGGTACAAAAGTCAGCTTCAAGGACGAGATGGCGAACGCGGGCGGCGGGTCGCTTCAGTAGCACAAGGATGCTAATCGAACGACGAGCCGTCATATGAGCACGCTAATCAGTTCATATTTGGCTCACCGCTGCGCAATCTCTGGCTCCAAGAGCTGACGCACCTTGCTCGCCATATATGAATCCAGCTGGTAGCCCGCCGCTGACCGAAGAGCCCCGGTATCTTGCTGCCTGGTTGGCCTGTCTCATTCCGCAAGTAAGACGCCGCTGATGCCGTAAGCACGGCGCGTCTGCTCAACAGCCTCGGGCGTGACATCGATCAGCAACGCGATGATATCGCCGTCGGGGTGTTCGAGAACGTCACCGAGCTCGGTCAGCGTCCAGCCGAGGGCGCGCAGCCGTTTTGGCCAGAATGTCTCGCACACCACACTGATCTGTCGAATCCCCAGACGCTGAGCGGTCTCGAGCAGACCGCAAAGAACGAAGCCGGCGATCGGCGACGGGGCGCCTTGCGTGCGAAGCGATGGAACGACGAAGAAACGCGTCCATTCGAAGATTTCCGCCGCTCTCGGGGGCCTGCCGCCGGCGAGAACCGGGAACACTTCGCTCATGAGATGCGGTTCCAGCGTCGGCACGAGACGGGAGCCGCCTACGATCTTGCCGTTGGTATCAAGCGCCAGAACATAAAGCGTATGCTCGTTATCGAAGGCGTCGATCTCGATGTTGATGGGCCGTGCGACGGCGCGCCAACGCCTCTGCTTGACGTAAATCTCATACCGTATCCGAAAGTAGCGCTCCAGAACTTTCCTGTAGTGCTTCCTGTTGTCCCAATTGACCAAATGTATACGAACCATGACGCCTCCAGGCGGAGGGTCGTAGGAAAACGCACTTGGCGTACGTATGACGGTATTCAGGTATTGCTAAATCTGGATTTCCTGCCGTCGCAGCGCCTTTACGATGGCATGCGCGACATTGATCGCATCGAGCTTTCCTCGAATGTTGCGCTGATGGCTTTCAACCGTGTTCCTGGTAACACCGAGGATACAAGCAATGTCATCGGTGGATTTGCCTTGCGCGCTCCACTCCAGGAGTTCGCGCTCGCGCGCCGTCAAGGGCGTGGGCTCATTGCCATCGCCGGGCGTTCCCAGCGCAGAGAGGCTGCGAAAGGTATGCACGCAAAGCGTCTCGATAAGGGGCATGGCGCTTGGCGGAACTTCCATCCGGTCACTCGCCATCGTGACGACGCCTGGCCCGGCCAATGGGACATGAATTGGGATGCAGATGCCTTCTTTCATCCCGAACTCGGCCGCCTCGTCCATGACCAGCTTCGCGCGTGGAACCAGCCTTGCGACCGGCAGCTCGCCCCATCGGAAAGGCTCTGGCGAGTGCCGACACTGGGCGACACAAGGATCGTGCAAAAAATACGCCTCGGTGACGTAGCGATGATGCCATTCAGGAGACCAGCCATCAGCGAGAATTTCACGCTGCCAGTCCGTACCGTGCGGCACAGGCAATCCGGTGATCAGAAAATTGTGCAATCCGTAGCGCTCCATGGTGAAGCGGAACTCCTGAAGGATTGCATCAGCCGACCGCGCAGTGTCGATCTTCGTGATCGCCGCAAAAAGGTCGACAACAGTTTCGTTCTCCATTGGCAGACCTCAACCACAGTCAGGCCCTACCCCGCGGAACAACCTATGGCTGTCTAGACACAATCTTCAATAGGACGCGCATCGAATGTACACTGAAGGAGTCAATCACGTGTCACAACAAAGAGATTAGTGAAAATCCGCTCAGCACTGCTTTATGGAAGGTTGGCTTCAACCGGTCGACTTTGAAGCGGCCGGTTTCGTCACCCGAATAGCTCGCTTATTTGCCGGGCTTGCCGAAACCAACTCTTGTGGCTCGACATTCAACGCCTTGGCTAGAATTTCGACTGTATCCAGCGTGGCGTTGCGCCGCCCGGCCTCGACGCTGCTGATATAGGCGCGCGTGCGGCCCGAAACGAAAGACAACTGCTCCTGAGAGAGTTTTCTTTCTCTCCGAAGCCGCTGCACGTTCAGACCAAAAACGCCGCGAAGTTTCATCAGACAACGGATGCTACGACGCGCACTATGGTGCGACACACTATAGTGCACATTCGGCATTGACAGCCGTGCTGCGGGCTGTTGAAACAACAAGCGAATTCATCGTTTCATGGATAAGGAATAGCCATGGCGAGCCGGCCGTTTCGCGACCTCAAACACGACATGTCCGCGCATATCTCAGGCGAGCAAAAGCAACCTGGTATGCACGCAAATCGTGTCCTGGAGTTCGCTTGCATCCGATGCGGCGCTTCCGCTCCTGCGGACGTCACAATCGACTCCAGGGGATGCGCGCGCTGCCAAGACACCGCGCCGGCAAATCTTCGCCCGGTTTATGCGGTCCCGCACCTCGATCCTTTGGACGGCGCCACCAGCTCGCGCTCGCTGTGGCGTTTTGCGCATATGCTGCCTTGCACAGAAGCGGAGGCCGTAAGCCTTGGTGAGGGTCTGACACCTTTGCTTGCCGCACCGCGCATCGGCGCGTTTCTCGGCGTGCCTAACCTCGCAATCAAGGACGAAGGCCGAAACCCGACCTGGTCGCACAAGGACCGCTTCTCGACGATCGCGGTCAGCGTGGCGCGCGCACGTGGCGCGAAGATCGTCGCGACCGCCTCCTCGGGAAACGCCGGCGCTTCGCTGGCGGCGTACGCCGCCCGAGCCGGGTTGAAATGCGTCGTCACCACTTTCGCGGGATCAGCCGGCGCGATGCTGGCGCAGATCCGCAAGTATGGCGCGACGGTCCTGCCCTTGGTCAGCAAAATGGACCGATGGTCACTGCTCGAACAGGCGGCGGCCCGCTACGACTGGTTCATCGCATCGCCCTATCACGGTCCTGTCGTCGGCAGCCATCCACTCGGCATCGAGGGCTACAAGACGATCGCCTATGAGATCGTCGAGCAATCAGATGGCACGGCGCCAGACTGGTGCGTCCTGCCGGTCTGCTATGGCGATGCGTTGTCCGGCGTGTGGGCCGGCTTTTGCGAGCTGTTCGCGCAAGGCTCGATCACGCGCCTGCCTCGTCTCGTCGCGGCGGAGGTGCATGGGTCGCTGGCGGACGCTCTGGCCAGCGGCGCCGATGCGGTGAGTGAACGCCAGATGCTTTTCGACAGCCTTGCCGTATCGATCGGCACGCCGCGCAGCACCTTTCAGGCGCTGAAGGCGCTGCGCGAATCCGGCGGGCACGCCGTGCCCGTCAGCAATCACGGCCTGATCGCGATGCAGGAGCGCCTTGCGCGGGACGAAGGGATCTTTGCCGAACTGGCGTCGGTCACGCCGCTGATCGCGATATCGAAATTAAGGGACCAAGGTATCATCGCAACCCCAGACCGTGTCGTGGCCGTCGTGACAGCCAGCGGCCTCAAGGACCTCGATCGGTCCGCCGGATCGAACGAACACGATCAGATCTTCCGGACGACGGACGACGCCTGGCGCTGGCTCGACAAGAACGGGCTGGATCTCGTTTCATAGATTTTCCGCGGCGCCAACAGCCGGTGGCACTTCGCCTGCTGCCTGCGTTTTCAGCACATCGCCGAGGCTGCGACGCAACCAAAGAAAGCGCGTCCATTGCGTCTCTGCGGCCGGTGCGATGGTGGTCAGCGTCCTCGGCTCGGACAGCTCCTTGCAGGGCCAGCCAGGCAGGGCGCTGAGCCATTCGTCATTGTAGACAGTCTCGGCATGACGATGGCCTTCGTCAGGCATGATGACCGCCACCTGCGCGTCGGGAAGGGTCGTTGCAACCCATTGCGCCACCAAGGCGGCGGCGCCGCTGGTCGGCCCCATGAAGAGGCCGTGCTCGCGCAGCAGACGGTGCGCAGTCATATATGCGGGATAGGCGCCAACCCAATGGATTTCGTCGACAAGCTCATGCCTGACGTTTTTCGGCAGAACGCTGTTGCCCAAGCCTCGCAGCATGCGCCTGCCCACAGGCTGCCCGAACAAAATGCTGCGATGGGTATCGACGGCAAACACCGTCAGATGGGGAAAGACAGTTCGCAAAAATGACGCGGTGCCGCATAGCGAGCCGCCCGTGCCGACGCAGCCGACCAGGCAGTCAACCTTGCCGATTGCGCGGATCAAGAGTTCGGCCAGCCGCGCATAGGCAAGCCAATTACCCGGACTATCGTATTGGCGAGTCCAGAAGCCATCCGGCTCCTTGGCGAGGATTTCCTGGAGGCGCTCCAGCCGGCCCGGTTGGTTGCCATCGCCGCGGGGATCGTCAAGGGCGATCACCGTCGCGCCGATGCGCTCGAGGCGGGCTCGGTATTTGGCATCGATCAGCGTTGAAGCGGTGACGAGCGTAAGGCGATAGTCACGCGCCGCCGCCAGCAGCGCCACCGCCATTCCAAATGTGCCGGACGTCGTCTCGACAATATGGGAGCCGGTCTTCAATTCGCCATTCGACGCTGCCCGATCCAGAATGTAGCGGGCCGGCATCAGCTTCATCAGCGGGAAAGCAGCGGCCACGAGATTGGGCGCCAACAGCGCAAGGCGCGGGGTCTCGAGGTCCTTGAAATGGTCCACTGCGGGGCTCACCATGGCCAGCCCTCCGCATTGACCAGATGGACCTCGACATCCTTGAAGCCCGCACGTCTTATCTGCTGGGCCACCAGAGCTGCCCGCCGCTTCAGGTTCGGGGTGAAAAGATCGAAAATCAGGCCAAGCAATGAACCGCTATGGGCAACTTGCACCCCGCATGCCCCCGCTCGTTCGGCAATGTCGGCGATCTCGTCGAAGCCCTGTTTGGGCAAGTGCCGCTGACTGATCACCGCACTTGCCGAGGCGGCACGTCCGAGGAGATGGGGATCTTGAAGGCGGACCGCCCGCGCCACCAGCGCCCGAAGCACGCCGAATTCCTGGATTTCGGCACTGTCGTAGCGTGCGGGCGGCAGCTGCAATGTGTCGACCGGAACCCCGCCATTCGCCTTGAACCCGAGCAGAAGCAGCGGCGGCAGGGAGCCTGCAAAATTCTCGATCACCCTGCCCTCGCGCTGCGCGAACAGCACTGCGTGATCATCGAACGCGATCGCGTCGCTCGCGCGCTCGGCAGAAACGGCCAGACGCGCGATGCTCGACGGCCGCAGCTGGACATTGAGGGCTGCGGCGACAGCGCGAATGGCAGCGACAACGTCTGCCGTCGATGAGCCGTAGCCGTGCCCCACGGGAATTGAGCTTTGAAGTGTCAGCGCGCCACCGCCAGTGACGTTCAAGAAATCGAGCGTGAGCCGCGCGGCTGCCGCCGCTTTGATCTTATGGTCGGGAGTGACGACGACCGCATCGCCGTCACTCCTGTCAAAGCGCGCCTCCGATCTCAAGCCGGCGATCGGCAGTGTCACGAGCCCGCGATGAAGACGCCCGTCATCATCCTTGAAGACGCCCTGGATGAGCTCGCCATGATGCGCTATCGCAATCGCCGTACCAACCGGCGACGGCAGCGCTCCACGGCTCATGAGATCGCCGGCCTCAGCCATTTTCATCTTTCCCCAGGCTTTCTCGCCACGCGGGAAGATGGCGCCGACGACTGACGGCCTCTCTCAAGGAATTCCGGTATTGACGGCTTCCTGTTGTACCAGCAGGGGACGAGGCGATGCTGGCCGATCGTCAGGCGGCGGAGCCGAGGTGCCTCAGCGGCCGGCCGACTGACACCGATTGCGCCGCAGCCATGATGCCTTGCGCATCGATCCCGTAATACTGGTAGAGGTCCGCGATCGTACCGGTCTGGCCAAAATGCTCGACGCCGAGCGCGCGCGTGCGATGGCCATGGACCGAACCCAGCCAGGCGAGCGTCGCGGGATGCCCGTCCAGCACCGTCACGATGGCGCATGAGGCGGGCAGACCAGCCAGCAGGCGCTCGACATGGCTGGTGGCGCGGGGATGGCCATACTGGCGCGCCCGCGCCGCGGCAGACCAGCCGGCGTTCAGCCGATCGGCCGAGGTCACGGCCAGAAGCCCGACATCGCGCCGGTCACCCGCCATCAGCCCCAATGCCTGGACAGCTTCCGGCGCGACAGCTCCCGAATAGGCGATCACCACAGCGGCATTCGGCCCGGGTTTGCGCAGCCAGTAGGCGCCATCGACGATGGCGCGCGCCAGCGGATCCTCCATCTGGCGTGCCGGCTGCTCGATCGATCGCGTGGAGAGCCTGAGGTAGACTGAACCTCCGGTCTGGTCGCGCAGCCAGCTGTGGTTGTCGGGCTCGGCCTCGCCGGAGCGCTGGATATAGTCGAATGCCCAACGCAGGATGACTGCCAGCTCGTCGACATAGGCCGGCTCGAACGCCGCCAGGCCGTCTTGCGCCATGCCGATCAGCGGCGTGGCGATCGACTGATGCGCTCCTCCCTCGGGCGCCAGTGTCACGCCTGATGGCGTCGCCGCCAGGATAAAGCGTGCATCCTGATAGCAAGCATAGTTGAGCGCATCGAGACCACGCTCGATGAAGGGGTCGTAGAGCGTTCCTACCGGAAGCAGGCGCTCGCCGTGAAGCGTGTGCGACAGACCCAGCGCCGACAGCATCGTGAAGAGGTTCATCTCCGAGATGCCCAGTTCGAGATGCTGTCCCGACGGCGAAAATGTCCAGTTGAAGGTAGAGGGAATGCGCTCTTCCCGGAAGAGGTCTGCCTGTCCGCCGCGCGCGAACAGGCCCCGCCTGTTCACCCAGGCCCCGAGATTGGTCGAGACCGTGACGTCCGGAGACGTGGTCACGACACGCTTGGAAAAATCGCTGTCTGACTTGGCGATCTCGTGCATCAAGAGACCGAAGCCCTGTTGTGTCGACATGGAGGCCTGTGCGCCCCAGGGGATCTGCGGCACGGGTACGGCTGGAGTTTTATGGCGACGGGTAGCTGCCTGCGCGAAAGGCGACGACGCCAGATAGGACCGGATCGCGGCCTCATCGTATGCAAGGCCCTCGAACAGGTCCCATTCACGCCCCTCGCGCACACCCATGCCTTGCCGCAGCGCGTCGACCTGCGCCGGCGTCATCAATCCGGCGTGATTGTCTTTGTGGCCGGCGAGCGGCAGGCCGAAGCCCTTGATCGTATAGGCGATGAAACAGGTCGGACGATCATGACCGCGCGCTTGCTCGAAGGCATCGATGATGCTTGCCAGATCGTGGCCGCCAAGGTTTGCCATCAAGGCGGCAAGGTCGTCGTCGCTTCGCTTCTCGATCAGGCGGGTCACCGGTCCTTGGTCCCCCAGGTCATCCAGAAGGCGCCGGCGCCACGCGGCGCCGCCCTGGAAGGTCAGCGCCGAATAGAGCTGGTTGGGGCATGCATCGATCCAGGACCGCAGCTTTTCACCGCCCTCCTCCTCAAAGGCCGCCTTTTGCATTGTCCCATGTTTCAGGATCACCACATCCCAGCCGAAGTTGCGAAAGATGGACTCGAAGCGCTGCCACAGGCCTTCGCGCACCACCGCATCCAGGCTCTGCCTGTTGTAGTCGACGACCCACCAGGTGTTGCGCAGGCCGTGTTTCCAGCCTTCGAGAAGGGCCTCGAAGATATTGCCCTCATCCATTTCAGCGTCGCCGAGAAGGGCGACCATCCGGCCGTCGGGCTTGTCCGCGTTCCAGCCTTTTGCCCTGACATAATCCTGGACGAGGGACGAGAAGAGGGTCTGCGCCACCCCCAGTCCAACCGACCCGGTCGAGAAATCGACATCGTCGATATCCTTGGTTCGGGATGGGTAGGACTGCGCGCCGCGATAGCCGCGAAAATTTTGCAGCTGCTCGAGCGTCTGCTTGCCGAACAGATACTGGATGGCGTGAAAAACCGGGCTGGCATGCGGCTTGACGGCCACCCGGTCTTCAGGCCTGAGGATTTGGAAATAGAGCGCCGTCAGCAAGGTCGAGGCGGACGCCGACGACGCCTGATGGCCGCCGATCTTGAGGCCATCATCGGACCCGCGAACATGATTGGCATGATGGATCATCCAGACAGCCAACCAAAGCACCTTGCGCTCAAGCTCGGAAAGGATCGTCATCGTCGGCTCCCGTAAAATCGTTCTTGAGGATAGCTAGATCGGTCGTCGAAATGTGGCTATTCTTGCTCGATGCATTCAGCAAGATTGGCTGATCTAGCTAACTGTGATCGTCAAATGAGGGAAATGTGCCAAATCCGACGCTTGATGCCATCGACCTCAAAATCATTGCCGCGCTGCAGAAGAACGCAAAAGCGACGACAAACGATCTCGCTGAAGCCGTCGGTCTTTCGCCTTCGCCTTGCGCCCGGCGCGTGAGGCTCCTGGAGCGCGCCGGCGTCATCAAGGGCTACACCGTGGTCCTCGACCAGAAGAAGCTCGGCCTGCCGATCAGCGCTTTCGCATCGATCAAGCTTGAGCGGCAACGCGAGGACGATCTCGACCGCTTCTCGCAAGCCGTGCTGCGCTGGCCGGAGGTCGTCGACTGCTATCTGATGACCGGCCAGCGCGACTACCTGATGCGCATCGTGGTGCGTGACCTCGAAGCCTATGAGCGGTTCATCAAGGACAAGCTGACGCGGCTGGACAACATCGCGTCGATCGAAAGCAGCTTCGCCCTGGGCCAGGTCAAGCGGTCGGAAGCCCTGCCTGCCTAACCGACCGGTAGGGCTTTAACGGCGGTAACAGGGGTTAGATTCCCCGTGGGCGTACCACCTTCATCTAATTTCCCTTTTCGTTCAATGCCTTGCGGCGATGAATGTCCAACCGTGCAACCCGGTTGGACAAACCTTGTTCGCTTTTTGCTCGCCACCTTCTCCATACCGGTGTCGCCGAGCAGCTTGCGGTTGAGTTTCTTGACATCGGTTCTGGCCTCATCCGGCGTGCGGTGCCCGAGGTAAGCCATGATCTCCAATTCGGTCGCGCCGGCATTTGCGAGGCGTGTGGCGCCGGCCTTACGCAGGCCATGAGAGGCGCAGTGCGGCAGGCCGGCCGCGATACACTGGTCGTGAAACCAGTTGCCGAAGGTCGTCGGTTTATAGGGGCGGTCGCCGGTGTGGGTCAGGAATAGCATACGATCGGCCGGCAGCAGCCGGAGCACGTCGAACAACTCGTCGAGGATTGGAAGATCCACCTCGCCGCCTGTCTTCCTCCGACGATAGCTTATGCGGCCTTCGCGAAAGTTCTGTCGTCCAAGCGCGGCCACGTCCTGGCGTGCGGTGCCGGTGTTAGGATAAGGCGAAGCGCTACCACAGGCTTGCTATCTAAGCCATGGTGCTGCTCGAATTGCGCAATCTCGTCTTCCGTCTACGTATGCCTTGTAGCGCTCGGCGCCGATCGTCGGGTCATCGAGGCAAAGACCCTTGCGGACGCCGAACCGAGCCAGGCGGCGCAGCAGCTTCAGCAGCCGGTTAGCCGCAGCCGGCGAATCGGCCTTCTTGGCGATGATTGCCTCGACGTGCTCGGGCCTCAGCGTCGAGAGCCGGCGGGTGCCGTATTCACGGCTGAAACGGTCGAACTCGTTGCCGAGGTTCTTCTGAGAGATCGCGGCAAGCTTCTTCCACTTCGGCGTGCGCTTGTAGTGCTCGATCGCTAGCCGAATGTACCGTGGTCGTGGTGTCGGCCTGAGGTTTCTGCAGGATCTCCCTTCGCGGCCAACATATAGGCCGCGCGGAACTCCTCAGAGCCATACTCGCCGGGAATGTACGCGCTGGCCTTGCCCTTCATACGGAAGCGCCAGCGGGCTTTGCCGTGGCGGTCGTAGACGCACGTGACGCCGGGGAACGGGTTTTGCGCGCGTCGCTTCATTTGAGCACGTCATCCCATTCGTTGTCGTCTTCTGACTTGTCGGTCGCCGCGCCCTTCTTTGCCGGCAGGATAATGATCGAGCCCGATGGGTCGATCTTTACCGGGCCTATCTCCAAGCCGGCCGCAACCATCGCCTTAATAGCGCGGGAAAGGTCGGCCTGTTTGAAAGAGGCGGCGCGAGCGACCATCGACTAAGCCTCGAAGGAAGTGGCAGGGGTGGAAGTCATTTCGTTGCCTCGACCAGAACGGGGCTGTCTGCCCGCCCGGCTAGAACTTCGCCGAGGTGCTGTAGATCGACGGCGACAATCGCGCCGCGACGCTCGTAGGGAATATAGCGGACCGCAGCCACGAGGTCGTCGACGAATGACAACTCGCCGTCAGCCCACTTCACCAACCAGGATTCGGTACCCGTCGGACGAACGACGAGGGCTGCAAGCGGCTCGCCTAAATGACGCTCAAAGAGCGCCTTGAGCTCGTCCGGACTCTCGGTTTGCAGATTTAAGTTGGTGTCGGGTTTTACGAACGCGATTGCGCCCTCGCGGTTGAGCGCGAACCATTCGATACGGAGTGCCGCCGATGATGCAATTTGCGAGCTGCGCGTCGGGCCAACGCCCTGCTCCTGCATAACGCGCATGAAGAGAAGCCGAGCCAAACTGCGCGCATAATAGTAGGTCCAGCCTTCGGCACTTTCCAGGAAACCGTGCCTGCGCCAATCGCGCTGCATTGCGGTAGGGACGCGGTAATCCGCTCGGCGTCCCCCGCGGTAAAGCGGACATATTTGCGCCAAAAGTTGCCGGGTTGTCGGTCATCTCTGCCCCTGGCGGTTGAAAGCCCGCGCCTCGTGGCGGAGAGCGCGGGCCGATCACAAAGGTCCTCAGACCACGATCTTCAGCAGGCACACCGCCCTGCCGCCAGCACCAAACTTTTAGGGGCAACTAATGTTCCGTCAATCACTACCTACGGTCGCGTCAATCAACCATGCCGGCGTCGTGGTGCACGATTGCGTCCAAAATCGCTTCATAGACGCTGCCAGCGTCTTCCTCGATCTCGGTGCTGCTTAAGCCTTTGGCCTTGGCGTCAGCGAAAAGCTTCTCAGTTAAATCGGCAACGGAGATGACGTCCGCGCCAGCCGTTTTAGGGACGTGCTTTGAAATCCACTTGTCAAGGAAGTCGGCGCCGCGCGTGCTCATTACCCAAACCAATTGAACGTGAGGGTCACCATCGCCACCGCGACCAGGATCGAGATTGGCACCGCGGCTAACAGCGCTGCTTCTAAAACTCGTGTTTCTTTGTCTCTGAACATTAGGCGCGCCTCATGCAAGCTTCATCGAAAGCTAACAAGCCTTCAGCCCCCGATTGGTTCCCATGCCGCCGAGAACAAACAGGGGATTCACTTCGAATCCGGTTCGATCTGGAATCTGCTCATGGACACGATCTTCGATCCCATCGGCACTGCTCGCATTGGCGCCAACATCCTTGAGCCCGGCAGAAAGCTCGAAGAGCGTGTGCTGCGCCTTCGCATTGTCTTGAATGATGGTGTTGATCCCGGTGTCAGCCTGAATTGACTTCTCCAGGTCGGCGGCCTTTTTCGCTGCGTCTTCAAGCGATCTGGCGAAGGCGTGGGCCTCATCACTAAGCTTGGGATCGAGGGCTAAAACGTATTCGTGACAACGGCGGCCAGACTTCGCTCGACCAAGCAACGCTCTACTTTGACAATATCAGAAACCAGCATTCAGAGTTCTACCAAGCCATCGATTTCCAGCAGTGGTTCCGCATTCTGCAAACCTCAGAACTGGCGAAAATAGAGGGAGGTTCGGTCTCTATCACCGATCTCGGTCGGGAATTTCTGACCTTCGTCGATCAGGACAAAGGTGGGGTCGCTCGCAATTTTTAGAAAATGGTCCCGCTCTACATTGCCGCTGTCGCCGCTCTGATGCTCGCCAGCGCAGTTTGGCGCTATCGGCAGCGGGATATGCTCGGCATGGCGCTTCGCTCCTGGTGGCCGGCCTAGGCGTCTTCAGCCTCTTACTCTAGCCCGCACCTTGTCGCCAATCTCGTTGGCTAGTGCGAGCGCTTGTACGAATTCTGCTTCCGATGAAACCCATCGGCTCCTCCATTCGTTTTGGGCACCGGTTTCGCCGAGTGGAAGAGACGAAGTGCCATGCCCTTGTCCGATGAACTGCGCGATGTAGCGATCGAGTTTCACTGTCCGGTCTGTTCATATCCGACGGTGAGAAAGGGATCCTGGCTAAAAACGGTCGGCAGCTTCAAATGCGAAAGCTGCGAGACGAAGGTGAGGATTGGCTACGAAGACAAGCTGGCGATTTTCGAGCGCCACTTGAGAAATCGATAAACCGCTCGTTCGTTCGGATGTTTCTCTCAGGTTGATCCCTGCGTTGAAGTGCTCGAAGCGGCGGAGAGGGGTTCGTCCGTGTGGTTGATGGCGACGAAGAACTAACCCGATCATTCGAACTGGAATCGTTCGCCCTTGCGTATGCCGAGGGCCAGCGAAGACGTCTCGGGCTTGCCGATTTCGATCGGCTGTAGCCAACCGTTGGGGAATGGCCGGTGCGGGTGGGGGCATTGGGGCGCGACGGACACCGCACCGGCCATTGCGGTAGGGGCTCGGGTTCCTCCCCGCCTAATTGATTTATCTCTACACAAGCCAGCTCGCAATTAAGCCTGTTGGCCTACGCCGCAGGAGGCTGCACCGGTCCCGTAGTGTTCCACTGGATGAACTCAACTTCCTTACCAGTGACATCTCGCACGGCTTTCAACAGCACCTCATGCAGGGTGCGCGTAGCCCGGTAGTGATCGCATGTAGGCGATAAAGCGGCTTCACGATGCTCTTGTGGAGCGCTTCCGCCGCCACCAGGAAGCGCTCGATTTCAGCCTGCGATAACTGTTTGAAGGTTTTGACATGGCCATCTGGCGACTCCGTTTTGAGGGGTTCGCCGCAACTGGTAGAATTGTATTCCTAGGACCGATTTGATGGCAAGGTTCTATTCCGGCAGGCCGGGCTGGTAATGCACAATCGCATCGAGGATCGTTCGATAGAGGCTGTCCACCTCTTCATCGATCTCGCCCCGTTTGATGCCGAGCGCCTTGGCGTCGGCAATCAGTTTGTGCGTGAGTTCGTCAACGGAGATGACGTCTGCCTTCGTGGTCTCAGGTATGTTGTTGGCGATCCATTGATCCAGGAAGTTGATCCCGCGCGTACTCATACTGCGATAAGCTCAGCTTGGCTGTTAGGTTCCGGTGGTCAGCGCAGCCCCTGCATTATGAATTCGTAGATCGTGCCAATTTCTTCATCGATCTCTTGGCCGGGAATACCTTGGGCTTCGGCCGCCCGTTTCGCATCCACAGCCATTTCAATGACCAACAGCACGTGGTCAGTGATCGGATCGTCGGATAAATGGTCCGATATCCAATGGTAGAGAAAAACGTTGCCTCGCTTGCTCATTCTTCACGAAAATCCTGCAGCGAGGCGTGGCGGAGGTCTTCCTCGCCCCGTAGGTGCTTCACACGGCCAATCAGGCCCGGCTTGACCCATTGCGTCCCCGGCCGCTTCATCCCCTTCGGAGGCGACCCTGCGTGCTCTTGGACACGTTTCCACAGCCGCTCACGGATGGCGCGGCTGGAGTTGATGAAAGCCGAGCCGACATAGCGGCCGGTCTTGCGATCGGCCATCAGGGCGAAAGCCGGCTTGCCCGCCTCACGCTCGACCCCGAGCAGTTCATATTCGTCGACGGTGTATGCCTTGATCTTGAGCCAGGCCGTCGAGTTGCCGCTTCGATACTTACTGTCTTTGCGCTTCGAGACCATGCCTTCAAGCCCGGCCTTATCGACCAGTTCGAAGATCGCCTTGGCATCGCCGGGCAGCGCGTCGCTGAATTGGATACGAAGGCCAGGCGGAATTATCGCGTAGAGCCCAGCCCTGCGGTCTTTGAGCGCCATATCGCGAAGATCGAATCCGTTGAGGTGCAACAGATCGAATGCCACGAAATAGAGGTCGTGCTGCCGGTGGGTTATGGCCTTGCGGAGTTCGCCGAAGTCGGACAGGCCGGCTTCGTTCAGAACGATGATCTCGCCGTCGATGATGGCACTTTCGGCGCCGAGGCTCTTCGCCTCCTGCACCAAGTCGGAATATTTGGCTGTCCAGTCGTGACCATTGCGCGTGTAGATGCGCGTCCCGTCCTCATCGATGATCAACTGCGATCGGTAGCCGTCGAACTTGACCTCGTGAATCCAGGCGTCGCCCTCGGGAGGCTTCTCAACAAGGGTCGGCATTAGGGGGGCTACGAACTTCAAACGCATGCACAGGACTCGCAAACCGCGATTCAATTAGCATGCGCTTAATTAGTTCCGGAAGATTTTAACAGTTAATTGACCGCGCAGTCCTAATTTGGAACAGCGCGGTCAAACCCATGCCCGACTGCGCAGGCGGCTCCGACAACCCAGCACCCCTGCCGCACCGTCGGGGCCGCCACCTACTTCAAGATAATACCAGCAATGGTTGAATCAACCGTTACCCAACGTGCTTTCCAGTGCGTTTCCCAGCCGAGAGACTTTGTTGGAGCAAGGGGATTCACAGATTCCGGGTTTCGATCTCTGCCCATGGACACGATCTTCGATGACCTATCAAAAGCCCTCAGAGCGCCCGTGTAGACGCCTGGAGCCCTGTCCGCGCCTTCGCCCTAGACATCGCCGCCAAGCTGCTCATGGGTCTTGCAATCGGCCTTGGCGTAGGCATCGGAATGACGTTGGCCGGCTGAGCCAATTTCAGCTTTGGCTGGCGCTTGGGCACTCAGTCTCTTGCGACAGTGCTAAGATGCGATAGGATATGCTAAGAGCGGTTTTCATGGCCCGCTTTTAGCCGGTGCAGTTGCACGGGTTGGGGGCAAACAACTGCGCCGGCCCCGTCTGGGTCCTTACAACTATCCCAATTGCCGGGTAGCTGCCCGCCGCAAAACCAATGCTGGTTGGCAGCTTACGTTCTCGTCCACATGCGCTACAGGCGCGTGAGTTTATCCAGCCCTAGACGCATCGGCTGGCCTTCCGCATAGGCCAGGGCGTAGGATTCCAGTTCGAACGTCAGGGTCTTGTTTTGATTGCCATCGACGACGCGAACGCGCCATTCGCCGCAGGCTTCGACCACTTCAACGCAAGGTTAGCGACGGCGGCCCTGGCGTCGAACGACGGTATCCTCAATGAACTGCATCGCGTGGCGCAAGCCAGATACTCGCCTCGCACGGCCAGTTCATCGCGGATTTATGGCGTCGTGGTCGTGAACCCGCACTGCTTCTGTTCCATCCCGATTTGCTTGGTGATGCGGATGGCGTTCTGTGCGTAGGCCTCCGTCACGGTACCGCTGTTCACGGTCTTGTCCTTCAGCGGACTGACGGCTGCGCAGAGGTGGAAGACATGCTCTGTCTCGGACTTGGCGGCGCCGTTTTCCGGCGCGATCCAATAGACGATATCCTGGCCATTGGGGTGTGCCGAGTCCTTCGTCGCAGCAGCCACCGTGGTGGAGTCGGTGGCGATCGCCTGAGCCTGGGCGGCGACCTCGGGCGAACAGGCTGTGGTCGGCTCGCCCGCCTTGATCTGTGCCGCACACTGGTTCATGTCCTGCGTGTACTGCTCGACCGATGGGGGTTGGAAGCTGATCCCGATCACTGTCGCCAGCACCGCTAGCACAGCGCCGACGGCGCCGGCAACCTTCTTGCTCTGCGGATCCATGTTCTTGTCGGTGAAGATCAGGATAACCAGCGGCAGGAAGGCAATCAGCGTGATAATCGCGCCGAGCTGATTCTGGACGAAGAACCGGAACGTCTCGGATGTGCGGGCCGGGTCCTGCCTGTTGGCCGCCTTCCAAAACAAGTTTCCGGCGATGGCGAAAATTGCGATCCCGACTAAGATGCCGATCAGCAGCGGCAGGTTTCCATGGTCGAATTTGCGCCGGTAGAGCAAAACAACGCCGGCGATCTCGCCGCCAATGGCAACGACCCACGACAGCACTGCGAAAAGGCGAAGGCGCGTGGCGCCGGACTTCTGGCCCTGCGATGCTTGCCAGTCCTTGGTAACGTCTACGGTCGGCTTATTGTCGCTCATGACTAGGTCCCCCGGTATTGACACTTTACAGGACAGAGTCAGATCGAAAGGTCAATCCGCCCGGCACAGCGTCATTGATCGAACGTCATCGTAGCCTGCCTTGGCGACGAAAGCGCCATAAGAGACCATATCTCCATCCCTATTGCCATGCTTGGATTCCATAGGCATATCTCCGGCCAGAATTTTGAGACTGAAATCCTTGTTTTGCCGGCCCGGGGGCCCGCTTCGCAGAATCGTCAACGCAGTGGGTGGTGTGATCCCTTCCAGCGCAAGGCGCAATGTTTTCGAATTTCGATCAGGCGGGCGTACTCCGGCGAATTGTACCAACCCATCAATGAAACCATGTCGGGGAATTCGACGATAACCAAGCGGTGTGGCTCCCAATCACCTTCGAGAACCTTGGTCGCACCGCCACGACCCAGATATCGCCCACCATCCTCTGTGGCTGGAACATCCCGCCGGTATTCCTCAAACGCGGGAGCGTCTTCTATATCTACATCCGCGATAAGATAGGCGGCCACTTGCGCTCCTCCTCTGTCGCTGAACCCCCATTGCTTTAGCGTTGGTTCTTTTTGGGCTCACGTACATATTGATAAAATGCTTTTATATTAGCAAAAGCGTATATATTCGCCAGCCGGCGCGACCGCAGGTAGCGTCTCAGTCTGGAGCTCGCTTTGAGGGATGCGGCTTTGGGGGGCGCCCTTGCATCTTCCTGCTGTGAAGCTGAGAAGCTGCTTGCGGACTATCTCCCAGACGTAGCCGTTTTAGATGTGCAACTCAGCGACGGCGATTGCGCGGGAGTGGGCAAAAACGCTGCTGACGCAGGGTGCTTTTTGCCAGTTGCACAAAGCACTGATGGAAGGGCGTCTTTCTGGCGCGCCCATAGCGAGCAAATTGCACGGGCACGTTCATCGCATCCACGAAACAGCTAGCAGACAGAGATCGGCTTCGTGGCGGTAATCCAAGAACTCACTCTCTTCTTGCAATGTGTGTTCGCACATTTCACCCTGTGCCAAAACCAACCCCAGTAGCTTTCCACTTTCCTTCGCGCTGAATTGCTTGGCCAACAATTTCTTGTAATGCACCAGCATGTCTGCGGGGATGGCGAAGCCACGCCTAAAGTCTGCCGCGTCTTTCTGTGTGCGGGTGATGCCCAACTGGCTGGCCGTAGCTTTAACGGAACCCACACTGCAGTTAAGCAGTGAGGCTATAGCTTTCGGGCTATCGTTGTTTGCATAGCCCTCCTTTATTACCATCCGCCGTTCTGTCGTTCCAACGCGCTGACGAGCGGCGCTTCTATCCATCTGATTTCTCCGAACTTTCCTGAGATAACAACAACCGTACCTGTAGGCTGTTCCGCACTACGGCTTGGATAAGACCAATGCGTTTTGCGATCAGACTTAAGTCCAACGTGCCGAGGGCACGCTTTGGACGAAGGCGCGAAGCCGGTGCGGCGCTACCCATAGGTAGGCGGCCGCACCGATCCTGTGGTGTTCCAATAGATGAACTCGAGTTTCCTCCCGGTGACATCCCGCACTGCTTTCAACAGCAACTCATGCAGGACCGTTCGAGGATGAGCTGCTTGGGGCGCTGAAATGCCGCTCACCCCCCATCCGATGGCCAAGAGACCTATAGGCAGGGCTGAAACCCGCCCGCCCGCGCCCGACTAGTACTAAGACCTTGTCTAGCCGTCAGGCAGATATGCGCGCATGCTCCCATATAGAACCCTCAGAATTCAGTAGGTTCATCGCGGACGAACAATCAAGGTAGTTTTACCGCAATGCATAAATTTTTAATCTTACCGAATAGCGATTGGCAACTACGTTACTGAAGATTGATTAATATTAGGAAACTCTAAAGTCCTCTCGCGCGTACTGAGTGTGCGACCGGCAGATGACTGTTGTTCTTATTTACGCAACCAAAAGGAGAGTTTCATGGCTAGTATCTTCGAGAGAACCGCCAAAACCTTGGCGAGCGGTGTAATAGTCGCAGCCCTGTGCATGCCAGCAAACGCCGCCGGAATCGGCGTTGGTGCCGGCGCATCTGTGGGCGGTAGTGGTGGAGTTAACGCCGGAGTAGGTGCTTCTATCGGTGGTTCGGGTGGGGTCAACGCGGGCGTTGGCGCATCGATCGGCGGGGCGAACGGCGTTGATGCCGGGGCAGGCGCATCGATCGGCGGGACCAATGGCATCGACGCGGGTGCCGGCGCCACGGTCGGCGGCTCCGGCGGTGTTACGGCTGGCCTGGGCGCGAAGGTAGGCGGTACGAGTGGCATCGGAGCGGGTGTCGGTAACGGGATCGGAGCGGGTGTCGGTGTCGGCATCGTCGGCGTCCCGGGCACGCCTGTTACCCTTGGCACCACTGGCGTCCCAGGTGTTACTCGCGTCTCGGGTGCTGTCGCCCACATCTCGAGCACGCAGTTGTCCCGGATGAAGAAGCGTTGCGCGGACGTGCTTGGCAACCAGGATACATATGATCGCGACTTGCGCCAACTTTGTCTGCTGATTGCGGGTCGTTAGCGCCCCGTCGCTCGAACGGAGAAAGTGCCGATATGGCCGTGAGGCTATAGTTGTACTCTCCTGGCCTCCAGCCAGTCAGAAAGTCCGCCACGCCTCAATGTGGCGGACTTTTTGCTGAAGCGATTCGGTCAATGCCAAGTTCAAGACGGTTGGCAAAACGGTCAACAGTAGTGAGTCGTAAACTCTCTGTCAGAGTTAGGTTCCAAACTGCGCGATCGCCCCAGAACTCATTGACGGCCTGAACTTGAGCCAGCCGTTGTGCAAGCTCGCGATGCGCTCGGACCTGATTGGCAGAACAAAATGAAGCAGGTCACGTTGACGTGCTCGACGCTAGGAGTTGCTCGGTTCCCGGGAGACGGCATGGACATCGCATAGGCGGAGCTATGTCCGCTATCTGCCGCCTCGCGCGTTGGGAAGAAGTTGCTCGCGAGCTGACTTTGTTGCCGCCACTGAAAATGGCTTCTCGACGGGCTACGCGAACGCCACCAGCGCCGTTGCGGGCTTCCTGCCGCTATGGTCAGTGGCGAATGATCGACGGCTTGTCGTAGGCCTTTTCACGAGGTTCAATGCGGCTTCTCATCGTCGGAAGCATCTTCAGCGGCCCGGCCGCGAGCAGACAGATGCGCGACCGGCAGGCGCCAGCCGTATCTGATGGCCATGAAGCGAAGGCAAAAGTACAAAACACCTCCAGTCAGAGCCGAGATGCCGTAGGCGACACCGATCATGTCGCCGCCGACGACGATCGCGGCGCCATTTGAATATAACGCCTGAGGTTGGTGGGTAGCCGTCTCCGTAGATTTCATAACCGGCCGATCGAGAGAGGCTTTCGGCGCGCTCATTCCGTCAATCCCGAATGATAATGCACAATCGCGTCGAGAATCGTGCGGTAGAGGCTGTGAACCTCGTCATCGATTTCCCCATGCGTGGACGGCAGGACGTCCTTTGACCACCGCTTCTGGTAGCGCCGATTGGCGAGCCGCCTCGCCATCATTAGCGATGGAACGGAAAAGAAACCATTCAGCATCAGACTACCGATTTTCGACGCACCTTTTTCGAATACGCCGGAACGAGCGCTTGTCGCGCAGCCCACGATGCCCCCATTGGTGAACCGGTTCCATGAAGAGTCTGACAATACGCCACCGCATCCTCGTCAGTTTCGCTGCCGTTCTGGTGGTCATGTCCGTGATCGCCGTCATCGCGTACGCCTGGTTTCTTCAGGCGGGGCAGGAGGCGACTGAGGTCGAGAAGGGCATCCTTCCAGACGTCTATCACAGCACCGAGATCATGATTGGCCAGATGACGGCCCATAGTCTGCTTCAGGAATATGCCCTTCAGGACAACCCGTCAGATAGAAGCACGCTTGAAAGCGCGATCACGACCAATCGCGACCAAGTGCAGCGGTCGATGGACGACTATGAAGCAACAATCGTCTCCGACATCGACAAGCAGAATTATGCAGTCGTCAAAGAACTCGCCAACCAATTTCGTCTGGCTGAAACTGCTGTGCTGGACACAAGCCGGGCTGCCTTGTCGAAAGGTGAAACTCCCAATGAAAGCCCGGCCATCAAGAACACCGTAGAGCCGATCTTTGTAAAATTGCAGTCCGCTCTGCAGGCCATGGTCGCGGACCACAGAGGCGAGGCAAACAGCGCGACGCAGCGGATCAGCTCGATCGTTAGAACGGCGGAAGTCGGTTTGAGCGTTGGCTTGTTGATAGCCCTCGGGCTAGCCCTTCTTTTGGGTTACCAGCTGTTTCGCGCCATTACAGGTCCGCTCACCCGTTTGGTCGCCGCGGTTCAATTGATGCGGCAAGGCGACTTCAGCGAACGCCTCGACCTGAGGCGCAAAGACGAATTCAGCGTGCTTGCCGACGGCTTCAACGCAATGGCGGACGATCTCACAACCCTCATTGGTCAGGTTCAAAGGTCCAGCATACAGGTCGGCACGTCGATAACTGAGATCGCCGCCACCTCCAAGCAACAGCAGGCAACTGCGACTGAAATCGCAGCGACCACAACAGAAATCCGCGCGACAGCCAAGGAAATCTCCGCCACATCAAACGAGCTGGTCCGCACGATGAACGAGGTCTCGACAGTTGCCGAGCAAACGGCCGCCGTCGCCGGCGGAGGGCAAGCGGGGCTGACCCGTATGGAAGAAACCATGCAGCAGGTCATGGAAGCGGCCGGCGCGATCAATTCCAAACTCGCGATCTTGAGTGAGAAAGCCGGCACCATCAATCAGGTGGTGACGACCATCACCAAAGTCGCCGATCAGACGAATCTGTTGTCGCTCAACGCTTCCATCGAGGCGGAGAAGGCAGGCCAATATGGCCGGGGTTTTGCAGTGGTGGCGACGGAAATCCGAAGGCTCGCGGACCAGACGGCTGTCTCCACCTACGATATCGAGCAGATGGTCAAGGACATCCAGTCGGCAGTCGCGGCCGGGGTGATGGGCATGGACAAGTTTTCCGAGCAGGTCCGCCGCGGTATGCAGGAAATCCAGCAGGTCGGCGGGCAACTCTTCGAGATCATTCAGCAGGTTCAGGGGCTGGTGCCACGTTTCGAAGTCGCCAATGAAGCCATGCAAGCACAGGCGACCGGCGCGGGGCAGATCAGCGACACGCTAACCCAGCTAAGCGAGGCAGCTCAGCAAACAGTCGAATCCCTTCAGCAATCAACGCTCGCGATCGACGAGCTCAATCAAGTCTCAGGCGGCATGCGAAGTAGCATTTCGAGGTTCAAGCTGCGAGCGTAGCGAGCCGGCAGTAGGAGGTGACAATGCTATTCCTCGCCTTCAGCATGGGTCCGGATCGCTACTTGATCGATGTCCACCAAATTGAAGAGGTGCTGCCCTATATCGATGTGAAAGTTCTTCCGGGTGCGCCAACCGGTGTGTTGGGTTTGGTCAGCTATAACGGAATACCCATCCCCTTGATCGATGTTACTCTTCTTGCGCTTGGCCGACCATCGGAGCGCCTATTGAGCACCCGGATCGTTGTGACGCGCTATCCGGCGCATGATGGCGAGCAACGCCTGCTGGGGCTGATCGCGGAACGGGTGACGGATACGCTTGAGCGAGATCCTGCCGAGTTCGCGCCGTTCGGACTTGAGCCAGGAACCCCGCCCTATCTTGGGCCGGTGGCTTCCGATGGTTCGGAGATCATTCAGTGGGTCAAAGTGGAAGCGCTGCTTTCGGAAGAGATTCGTACCGCATTGCTCCGCCAGGCCGCGATGGGTGATCAGTGACCGGCGCAATAGAAACGCTCCTGACGGAAACCATCGGACTGGACAGTACCAGCGTTGGTCCGACAGTGGTCCGTCAGGCGATCAAAGATCGGATGGCAGCATGCCGGATAACCAACCCTCAGGCCTATAGGGAACACTTGACCGGTTCCTCGCAGGAGCTGCAGGAGCTGATCAATGCGGTGGTGATCCCGGAGACCTGGTTCTTTCGCGACCGAGAAGCGTTCACGATGCTGGCGCGGCATGCGCGCGTGCATAAGCGTGCTCAGTCGATAAAAGTCTTGAGCCTGCCATGTTCGACCGGCGAAGAGGCTTATTCGGTCGCCATGGCCATGTTCGATGCCGGCTTTGAGGCGCACGAGTTCAAGATCGATGGCGTGGACGTCAGCAGCCGAAATATCGCGACGGCTGAACGCGCCATCTATGGGCGCAATTCGTTTCGCGGGAGCCATCTCGAATTCAAGGATCGCTATTTCGAAGCGGCCGAGGGCGGGTTGCGGCCGATTGCTGGGGTGCTGAAACAGGTTCGTTTCAGGGTAGGGAACCTTTTTGGCTCTCGCGCGTCTTTCGGGCAAGAGGTCTATGACATCCTGCTTTGCCGCAATTTGCTGATCTATTTCAGTCGAGAACTGCAGGATCGCGCATTGATCTGCCTGAAGGACCTGCTGGCCAAAGACGGACTTCTTCTGGTCGGTCCGGCGGAAACAGCACTTCCAAGGTTGCATGGCTTTATTCCCGCCGACTGGCCATTGGCCTTTGCCTTCCTGAAATCGGAGCCCGTCAAAACCACGGCACCGAAAGTTTCGGCCGCCATCCCGGTGCGGACGCCAACCCCGAAGGTCAACAAGAGCGAGCCTCTTCTTCCGTTCAGACCGACAATTGGCAATGAAGGCCGTAGGCAGGCTCCGGCCAAGCCGCTTGCACAGGCCTCGGAAAGCCTCATCGCGGTTGAACGGATCGCCAATGCAGGACGGGTAAAGGAGGCGCAGCAGGTCGCCCTGGCGCATCTCAAGGAGTTCGGTCCTTCCGCGGAAATCTTCTACCTGCTGGGCCTCGTCCAGGATGCGGATGGTGCTGCACCCGAAGCCGCGCAAAGTTATCGCAAGGCGCTCTATCTCGCGCCAAATCATCGAGAAGCTCTTGTCCATCTGGCCTTGCTGCTTAGAAAGCAAGGCGACCATACCGGCGCCGAGGCGCTGGCCGGCCGGCTGGGTCGGGTCCAGAAAAGGAGCGGCAGCTGATGGCGGCTTCGACAAGGATCGCTCAGCCGGTGGAGGAGATCGAAATCGACGACTGCTGGCGGCAAATAGGCGTACGGGGTGACAAATCATGTCCGCTACTAAAGCAGCATCTCCACTGCCGGAATTGCCCGACCTACAAGAAGATTGCACGACGCCTCCTTGACCGTGCAGCACCGTCGGCATATCGCGGCGAATGGCCGGAAAACGCTGGTCGTGCAGGGATCGATTCGGCAGACGACGAGGCGATGCAGACGGCCGTTCTCTTCCGTTTGGGGGAGGAATGGCTGGCACTTCCGGTCGGTATTTTTCATGAAGTGGCTGAATCTCGTCGCATTCATTCACTTCCACATCGCAGGAACAGTGCACTGCTCGGCATTGCTAATGTCCGTGGTGAATTGCTCATTTGCCTGTCTCTGGCCGAATTGCTCGGGATAGACGAGCGCAAGGCGGGGGATCAAGGCACACGAACCAAGGTGTTTCGCCGCCTAGTCGTGGTGGGCGAGCCCGACAAGCGGGTTGCTTTTACGGTTGATGAGATCCACGGCTTACATCGATACCAGGAACGCGACACTCTCGCTGTTCCGGCCACGATTGGCAAGGCACTGTCAGCCGCTACGGTTGCCGTGCTGCCGTGGCAGGGACGAGCCGTTGGCTGTCTCGATCCACGACAACTGCTCACGATGCTGGATCGGAGCATCGCATGACCGACGAAGACTTCAGCCAGGTTTCGATGCTCAGCCTCTTCCAGGCCGAACTGGAGACGCAGTCACAGGCTCTAACCTCTGGGCTTCTGGCACTCGAACGCGATCCTATCGCCGCCGATGCCCTGGAAGCATGCATGCGTGCCGCGCATTCCCTGAAGGGAGCTGCCCGCATCATCGACCTGATGCCCGCGGTCAAAGTTGCAAATGCGATGGAAGACTGCCTGGTCGCCGCGCAACGTGGGCATCTCAGGGTGCGACGGGAGCATATAGATACGCTTCTGCAAGGCTCTGACCTTTTGAAATTGATCGCATCGGGGTCATCGAGCGAGAGCGCCAACTCAGAAGTCGAAACCTTTCTTGCGAAATTCGAGGAATTGTTCCTCCCCGAGGCAAAGCCCAGACCCCAAGATTCTGCAGCTGATTTCGCAACTCCAGATCATGCCCAGGAGCAGCCGGCGACGACCTCTTCAGCGACCCTCCTCGTTGGGACGGTACCGCAAGCCCACGGCAATATCGGGTCTGATAGAATGGTTCGGGTGACGGCAGACAGCCTGAACCGATTGCTCGGTTTGGCTGGCGAGTCGCTGATAGAAGCTCGGCGGCTCAGGCCATTCGCTGACGGGCTGCTGCGGCTGAAGCGACTTCAATCGGACCTCGCAAGTGCGTTCGACAATCTTCATGCAGTGCTACCGCCGGGTTCAAACGATGCGGCGGTGGTGGAGGCGCTGGCTGAAGCGCAGCGAAAGCTTCGGTTGAGCCAAGCGTTCCTGGCGGAGCGTCTCGATGAATTGGATTCAGTGGATCGGAAAGCGACCGATCTTGCCAACCGATTGTACGACGAAACGTTGGCAAGCCGGATGCGGCCTTTTGAGGACGGCGTGCGACACTATGCGAGAACGGTCCGCGACCTCGGTCGTACCCTTGGCAAGCGGGTGCGACTGGAGATCGTAGGCGGCTCGACCGGCATCGACCGCGATATCCTCGAGCAACTCGATGCCCCTTTGGGGCATCTTTTGCGCAACGCTGTAGACCATGGGCTTGAACCGCCTGAGGAGCGCCTCGCGATGGGGAAACCCGAAGAGGGGCTGATCAGGCTCGAAGCGAGGCATAATGCCGGGCTGCTGCAGATAGCCGTGGTAGACGACGGCAGGGGGATCGAACTCTCGACGCTGCGCGAGACTGTCGTCGCCCGCCAGCTTGCAACCAGGGAAAGCGCTGACACACTCAGCGAAACCGAATTGCTCGCATTCCTGTTTCTGCCAGGCTTTTCGATGAAAGCGGGCCTCACTGACGTCTCCGGTCGCGGTGTGGGGCTAGATGCAGTGCAAGCCATGACGAAGGAGGTGCGGGGAGTCGCAAGCGTCTCCTCAGAATTTGGGCACGGAACCCGATTTCAACTGCAATTGCCGCTGACGTTGTCAGTCCTGCGCACGCTGCTCGTCGATGTCGATGGAGAGCCCTATGCTTTTCCACTCGCTGCCATTGCCAAGACTTTGAAACTGCAGCGGACGCAGATCAATCTCCTGCAGGGCCGGCCGCATTTTCGCTTGAACGATCGACAGATCGGGCTGGTCACCGCGCGAGAGGTGCTGGATCGAGGTGAGCCCGGATCGGAACCGGACGAACTCTCGGTCGTCGTCGTGGATGCAGGTCGGGGCGATGCGTACGGCCTGATCGTTGACCGTTTTCTCGGGGAACGCGAGTTGGTGATCAGACCCCTCGATCCACGGTTTGCCAAGATCAAGGACATCAGCGCAGCAGCCCTGATGGAAGACGGTTCGCCGGTTCTGATCTTCGACGTCGACGATCTGATCCGATCGGTGGAAAAGCTTGCGTCGTCGAGCGGATTTCGAGCTCTTCGGCGCGCCGCGGGCGGTCCCGAAGCGAGCAGGCGCAAGCGTGTGCTCGTGATTGACGATTCACTGACGGTGCGCGAACTCCAGCGCAAGATGCTGGGCAATTACGGTTATGAGGTCGAAGTGGCGGTCGACGGTATGGACGGGTGGAATGCCGTCCGGTCTGGTCCTTTCGATCTCGTCGTCACCGACATAGACATGCCTCGCATGGATGGCATCGAGCTGGTGAGGTTGATCAGAAAAGACGCTCATCTCAAGAGCACACCCATCATGATCGTTTCATACAAGGATCGGGAAGAAGATCGCGCGCGCGGGCTCGACGCAGGTGCGGACTATTATCTGACCAAGAGTAGCTTTCAGGACGAGGCGCTGATCCATGCCGTCGTGGACATGATTGGCGAGGCGGCTGAGTGAGATCGAAATCGGAAGCCAGCGAATGAGAATCGGCGTAGTCAACGACATGCCGATGGCGGTTGAACTTTTGCGCCGACTGGTCCTGTCGACCGGCGAACATCAGGTCGCATGGATCGCGACCAATGGGCGTGAGGCGGTCGAGGTCTGCAGACGTGATCTGCCGGATCTGATACTCATGGATCTAGCGATGCCAGTGATGGACGGCGTGGAAGCGACCCGCAGAATCATGGCGGAAACCCCGTGCTCAATCTTGCTGGTGACCGCCAGTATCGAATCCAACCTCGCGGACGTCTACGAAGCAATGGGTCATGGCGCGCTTGACGCAGTCGATATTCCGTCAGTGGGCATTGAAGGTAACGCGTCCTCGCAATCCGCCCGGCTTTTGACGAACAAGATAGCAACGATCGGCAAGCTGATCGGTGATGCGCCGACCAAGGCAAAAAGGCGGATGTCACGTGCGGCTGAGCCGACACCTCGACGCCTGATCGCAATCGGTGCCTCCGCGGGCGGGCCGGCTGCCGTTGCCGCAGTCCTGAGCGCGTTTCCCGTTGATTTTGGCGGCGCGATCGTGCTCGTCCAGCATCTCGATGCTCAGTTCGTTCCAGGCCTTGTTGATTGGCTGGGACAGCATACGCCTCTCCCGATCCGTCCGGCGCGGGAAAGGGATAGTCCTCAAGCGGGCACCGTTCTCGTTGCCAGTTCTGCGGATCATCTGGTTTTCAAGTCAGTTCAGCAACTTGGCTATACGCCCAGCCCCAAGGACAATGTTTATCGGCCGTCCGTAGATGTGTTTTTCGAAAGTGCGGCGCAATGGTGGCCTGGCTCGGTGATTGGTGTTCTGCTCACAGGAATGGGCAGGGATGGTGCGCGCGGGCTGAGACAGCTCCGCGACAAGGGGCATCTCACAATCGCGCAGGATAGAGCAACCAGTGCCGTCTATGGCATGCCGAAGGCCGCCGCCGACATCGGCGCGGCTGTTGATATTCTTCCTTTGAGTGCGATCGGCTCACGTATTATCGAAGCCTGCGAGCGCTCCACATGAAAGGGCTCGTCCGATGACGCAAGAACCAGAGCTGGTCCCGCCACTCGCAGATAACTATTCATCCATGGTTCTGCTCATCGATGATCAGATCATGGTTTGCGAGGCGGTCAGGCGTGCTCTAGCCAACGAGCCCGATATTTCCTTACACTTCTGCACCGACCCGTTGAGAGCGATGACGGTCGCGGATGAGGTAAAGCCAACCGTTATCCTGCAGGATCTCGTCATGCCCGGGGTCGATGGGCTGCATCTGGTGCGAGAATACAGGAAGCATGCGTCGACACGCGCGGTCCCAGTCATTGTGCTGTCGAGCAAGGAAGATCCAGCCACCAAGGGCGTAGCCTTCGCTGCGGGAGCGAACGACTATCTCGTCAAACTGCCGGATCGTATCGAGCTGATTGCACGTATTCGATATCACACGCGGGCCTATCTGGATCACGTCCAGCGAGACGCGGCATACCGAGCGCTAAGGGAAAGCCAGCGACAGCTGATCAGTGCAAATCTCGAGCTTGAACGTCTGACGCGGATCGATGGCCTGACGGGTCTCGGCAACAGGCGCTATTTTGATGAATATCTGGCGGCTGAATGGAAGCGCGCTTTTCGCGCACAGTCCCCATTGTCGCTGTTGATGATCGATGCCGACAACTTCAAACGATACAACGATACCTATGGCCATATGGCCGGCGACGAGGTGCTCAAGCAAATCGCCCGCGTAATCCATAGCGGTTCCGGCCGCTCCACCGATCTCGCTGCGCGGTACGGAGGCGAAGAGTTCGTCATCGTGCTGGTCGACACTTTACTGGAAGAATCCAGTGCGATCGCAGAGCAACTCGTCCAGGGGGTGCGGGAGTTGAACATACCCCACGGCCCGGATCGCGTGACCATCAGCGTTGGCGTCGCAACAACGGTGCCCAACGAAAACGAGACGCCAAACGATTTCGTCAATGCCGCCGATTTGGCTCTGTTTCGTGCCAAATCGGAAGGACGGAATCGTGTGGCGCTTCATCTGTCTCGCAGCTAGAGAAGCTCAACGCTGGACGGCGAGAGGCGCAACCATTTGGCCAGCCGCACAGGCGGCGAACCGCTGGCGCGAGATTGTTGGGTTTAGCCATCCGGATTCCTGTGTGAAAATATCCTGGTGTATTGCCGATCATGAGCGCTAGCTCATTAGTCCCGACATGAAGCCGCAAGAGGTCGGACTGGTCTTGTTGGAGCAGTCTCTCGCCGACGCAGGCGATATCAATCGGCCGTTTTCCGATCGAGTGAGCGACCTTGCAGAGAAACGAGCGGATTCCGTTCCATTTGACATTCGCGTCGACGGCGATGCCCGCGTAAGCGGCGGCAGTTGGCTACGGGGCAAGCGTTCGCAAGGCTTCGGGCGTGCGTGTGGTCATCGTTGTGGTTGTCTGCCAGCATCTTCTGCCCGTTTCGGGACCAACATGCTGGATCAGCCTTGCACTGTAGGGATTGCCGGAAATCCTCCACCGGCCTCCTGATGGGGATCAGGACGTACCTCTGTTTGAGGCTTGGGGGCTTCGCCCGGCAATCTCTTTCCATCGAAGCATCGGTCTTTCCTTTCCACGGAACTATGATATCGGCTTTGAAATACGACTGGCTTGACGATGAATACAGAACAGCGCGAACGGAGCTGACAGTCAGATGACTGGGACCTACAATCAAGACTCCCAGCGGCGAAGCCTTGTTGCTATGGTCGCCCTGCTCAGCCCGGCAATTATTGCGCCCGCATTGTGGTACCTTATCAAGTGGCTTCCACTTCAAGACGACTGCTACTTTCGTGATGTCTGGATCCTGAAGGCTTTATGGCCTCACAACATCTTTTTTGCGGAGGAACTCCAGTCGCTGCACCACGGGCCAAAAGAGCAGTGTGAGCTTTTTGCTTCCAGTTCTGTTGCGTCTGCCTATTTCGCGATTGCGACTGCGGTCGCTTTGGTTGCCTTGCCGAAGCCCTCGAAAAGGGGGTATCGGATGCCAGCAGGCACGGAAATTTTTGGCATCATTTCGATATGCCTGGTCTTCTTTTTCGTGTTTTTCGACGGGTTTGACGATCATGCCACTGGTCGAGGCGCTTGGGTCGCTTATCGCACCACCGACGATGTGGGCCAGTTATTTGCCAAAACAGTGTTTCGGCTGTTTATGCTCTATTTTCTGGTCTTTATCTGGGCGCTGGTTCTCCGCCTCTACCTGCGGAGGGCGCCTGACTAATGGGCCATCGCCGGCTCATAAAACTTACGGCAGGGGGTCCGCAGGAAGGCCTTTCCAAGGTCAGAACGACGCCAGCGGGCGGAAAGCAGCCCAGCTCTCGCCGCTGCTTTCGCTGCGCGCCAACGCGGCCAAGGGCGCGACAAATTTGAAACGCATGCACAGGACTCACAAACCGCGATTCAATTAGCCTGCGCTAAAATAGTTCCGGAACATTTTAGCTAAGTTGAATGTTTCATTCGCTGCAACATGAGGCAGCGAATGTCGCGAGCGCCGAAAGTTGGAGACGAGATCACGTTGACAGCCACCATCCTGAAAGTGATGGAGGGCGGCGTGTCGAGCGTCAGCCTTCCGAGTTACAACTTCCCGCTTGCCGTCGACTCGCCGGCAAAGGCCAAGCCAGGTCAGAAAATAGAAATCAGGGGATTTGCCACCCGGGTAGACAAGGAGGATGGCAAAGTCACCGTCCGCATCGATGGCGGCGGCCTCGTCACGGTGGATGCCGATTCAATCACCAACGTGTCGGCGACATCGCGGGTCAGCGTGCGCCAATAGCCATGGAGATGATCGCCCGCCCGTCCGGGGACTTTCGTTGAAACAAATGAAGGAAGTCGGTTCGACGTCGAAACAGCCCGCCTCGCACCCAACCACCCGAGACGGGCTTGGAAGCTTCGGGGACAGGGTCACAACCCTTGACTTCCGGCGCCATAACTCAGGAAAGCAGAAAATGTTCCGTGCTGAGCCCAGGAACTTTTACCCAGGCGGATCGTTCGAACCGGCATGACGAAGATTTCCGATCTTGGACCGCCTATTCCCGGCAAGCGACATGGCGCCGAGCCGGCACGGGTGGAGGACAATTTCTACCCCTGCTCCTACTGCGGACAGTTGGTCGATCAGCGCGATCTACGCCAGGTCGGCATAAACCGCTGGATCCCGAAGACGGCGCGACAATCATTATGTTCCCGGGCGAAGATAGCGACCTGATGGGGGCTGGAAATCAACAGACCGGCCACGAAACCGACGGCAACCAGCAACTAGAACCATGAAGGCGACGAGCAGTGGCACGCACGCATTTGCGTTCCGCTGTGAGGCTAAGGACCGGCGAGCCCCCCGACTGAAGTCCTGCCCCCGCAACCGAAGCATTGCAATCACGTTACGACCGCACCCCGAGCACCTCGCTCGTGGAGAGCGCTGGATCAGGGTTAGAGGTGACGTCTTGAGATTCTTAGAAGCGAGGGAGACGGTGATCGTTGTCGAGAGCCCGACAGTCCACGACGTCGCAAATCAAGCAGCCAATGATAACAATACCCCTGCGCGCGATATCTCGTCAGCGCTCGACCTCATCCTTTCAGCGGACGACGACAACATTGAGGATCGTGTCAGACGAACGGAGAGACTTGGCATCGTCGTCGTCGTTATCATGGCAATCGGCCTTGCCTTCGCGCCGGCTCTGTTTGTTGCATTAACCCTCGGAATATAGCGCAGACTAGGCCGTGAACTCATAAATGCGAAATGACCGAGATGGGGTGGAAGCGGACTTAGCGCGATTTTGAAATAGGACTACCGCAAGGGCTGCCACCCGGCCCGATACTGCTCTTCGGGTTCCTCAGTTTGCATACGTCGGCGAGAAGAGCCGAGAAGTCCTCGGACGGTCCGATAGCATGGCGCACAAATGCGGTGATGGATTTGCCTTCGCGCTCAGCTTGCCGAGAATGGGTCTCACCAGTGCTATCCCAAACCGTCCATACTGCAGCAAGATGCTGTTTGATTGGTATTGCTGCCGTGCAAATAGCGGTTTTGGAAGGCTCAAGATTCCGATCACAAACGACAGATGCTTCGTTAACCTTCAGTTGCATCGAATGAAGTTGGTCGGAGACGCTTTCGCCGCCAACGGTGAAATAGTTGTCGAACGCATCAAATTTCCTGTCGTCGACAACATAAAAGCGATTTTCCGGCATCGCCTGTTTAAGCGCCGCCCATGGGTCATCGCAAACGGACTTGGACCATTGCCGACTTAGCCGAGCACAGATTCTTTTGAACGGCTTCGGGTCGAGGTCATTCCATCCATACGCATACACCGCAATCTCAAGCTGATCGATCTTCGGCGCGGCTTGGGGGTTGATGGCAGCTTTGCGAAACGCCTCCAAGCGATCTGTCGCCGCCTGGCGATCTTGCTGTCTGTTGAGCGAGAATGAGGGTTTCGCGGCGACATAACCGGTGAGCGCAATAAAGGGCAAGACGAGAGGCACGTCGCCGACAACGACATGAGCATCGGAGGCGAGGAAGTCTATGTCAGCATCCGAGACAGGTTGTGGCGAGGGCGAGCACGATGCCAAGATGTTGCTAAGCATCACGAGGCAAGTGAGAAAAACGGACGAAGACAAGGAGCGTCGTATCATTCCCCGCCTCTACATGATGCCGATTGCGGAAGAGTTAGCGGTTGTCGCTGAATTGTCGCAACGTCAGCAATGCGTCGTTTTCCAACTGACGTCTTTCATATTGCACTGGATCCTGATTCAAGCTCGACATGAGCCGATATGATCTGACCGACTTCGAGTGGCGCGTAATCCAACCGCTCCTGCCCAACAAGCCGCGAGGAGTGCCGCGCGTCGATGACCGGCGGGTGCTCAACGGCATCTTCTGGGTGCTGCGATCCGGTGCGCCATGGCGCGATCTGCCAGAGCGATACGGCCCACGCACCACCTGCTACAACCGCTTTGTCCGATGGCGGAAAGCAGGTGTGTGGGACCGCCTCATGGCCGACATTACCAAAGCCCATGACGGCGAGGTGCAGATGATCGACACCTCCATTGTCCGCGTCCATCAGCAAGGCGCGACGGCAAAAAGGGGGGTCGAGATTATTGCCTCGGTCGTTCTCGGGGCGGCCTGACCACCAAAATCCATGCCCTTGTCGACGCTCAAGGGAGGCCGATCAAGCTAACGCTAACGGCAGGCCAGAAGAGCGACATCGCCTCCGCAGTCGACTTGATCAGGGATTTTCCCAAGGGTGCCATGCTGCTCGCCGACAATGGCTATGATGCGAACGCGTTGCGCACGGCCATCACCGAGCGAAAGGCTTGGGCCAACATCCCGCCCAAGGCCAACCGCAAGGACCCGATCTGCTTCAGTCCCTTCCTCTACAAGGCGCGCAACCTCGTAGAGCGCTTCTTCAATAAAGCCAAGCAGTTCCGGCGGATCGCGACACGCTACGACAAGCTGGCAGAAAACTATCTTGCTGCGCTCAAGCTCGTCTCAACTCGCATCTGGCTACGCAGTAATGAGTCTACGCCCTAGAACCGAAGGATTACTCTTCCCCGCCGCGCAGCAAGCGCCAGATATCGCCCCAATAAGCCGTAGCGAGCGACGCCAGAGTCGCCGCCGCCATACAGGTGACACCGAGGGCGCCAAGCCCCATCACCTTCCACCGTGTCACCTCAGCGGCCACTTACTCGATGCTCGTCATATCGGCGGAGGACGCGACGGCCTTCAAACGCGTCGCGAATAACCCCGTATGTCCTTTGATTTTGCAAAGCACATAGATTTCTGGTCAATTCCGCTGAAATTTACCAGAACAACGGTCATCCCTTGCGCAAATAATAACTTTAGGAGATGCTGATCTTAAGCCTTGGGAGGGCTGGGGATATGAACAGAAATATGTTGATGGCACTAGT
>NC_002678.2:2752500-2755000 GCF_000009625.1 Mesorhizobium japonicum MAFF 303099 | reverse complement strand
ACCGACACTGGTGGTCTGGTAGAGTATACCAAGGCGCTTGAGAGAACTATGCTGAAGGAACTCGGCAAATTGCACGCGTAACTTCGGAAGAAGCGTGACCCTTTTCCACGCAAGTGGAGGAGGGTGGCACAGACCAGGGGGTAGCGACTGTTTATCAAAAACACAGGGCTCTGCGAAGTCGCAAGACGACGTATAGGGTCTGACGCCTGCCCGGTGCTGGAAGGTTAAGAGGAGGGGTGCAAGCTCTGAATCGAAGCCCCAGTAAACGGCGGCCGTAACTATAACGGTCCTAAGGTAGCGAAATTCCTTGTCGGGTAAGTTCCGACCTGCACGAATGGCGTAACGACTTCCCCGCTGTCTCCAGCATAGACTCAGTGAAATTGAATTCCCCGTGAAGATGCGGGGTTCCTGCGGTTAGACGGAAAGACCCCGTGCACCTTTACTATAGCTTTACATTGGCATTCGTAGTGGCATGTGTAGGATAGGTGGTAGGCTTTGAAACCTGGGCGCCAGCTCAGGTGGAGCCACCCTTGAAATACCACCCTTATTACTATGGATGTCTAACCGCGGCCCGTTATCCGGGTCCGGGACAATGTATGGTGGGTAGTTTGACTGGGGCGGTCGCCTCCTAAAGAGTAACGGAGGCGCGCGATGGTGGGCTCAGAACGGTCGGAAATCGTTCGCTGAGTGCAATGGCATAAGCCTGCCTGACTGCGAGACTGACAAGTCGAGCAGAGACGAAAGTCGGTCATAGTGATCCGGTGGTCCCGCGTGGAAGGGCCATCGCTCAACGGATAAAAGGTACGCCGGGGATAACAGGCTGATGACCCCCAAGAGTCCATATCGACGGGGTTGTTTGGCACCTCGATGTCGACTCATCGCATCCTGGGGCTGGAGCAGGTCCCAAGGGTATGGCTGTTCGCCATTTAAAGCGGTACGTGAGTTGGGTTCAGAACGTCGTGAGACAGTTCGGTCCCTATCTGCCGTGGGTGTAGGAATATTGAAAGGATCTGTCCCTAGTACGAGAGGACCGGGATGGACGGATCTCTGGTGGACCTGTTGTGGCGCCAGCCGCATAGCAGGGTAGCTATATCCGGACGGGATAACCGCTGAAGGCATCTAAGCGGGAAACCCACCTTAAAACGAGTATTCCCTGAGAACCGTGGAAGACGACCACGTTGATAGGCCGGGTGTGGAAGAGCGGCAACGCTTGAAGCTTACCGGTACTAATAGTTCGATCGGCTTGATCGTTCTCATTCCTTATGCTCATCACTCCCAATCGGGACGATGAAGGCACAACAAGACCAGCGAACAGCTCAGAGAGAGCGCAAGACTAGGGACTTCCCTATTCGATACTCCCTATTGGCTATTCGCTCAAAAGCTTCTCGAACAACGTGCGTTTTGCCGACCTGGTGGTTATGGCGGAGCGGCTGCACCCGATCCCATTCCGAACTCGGCCGTGAAACGCTCCAGCGCTGATGGTACTTCGTCTCAAGACGCGGGAGAGTAGGTCGCTGCCAGGTCTGCTAAACGCACGTTGAACTCACATCCAATCGGATGGAGTGAAATCTTCTCTCTACGAACTGGCCCGCCAATCGGGAAACCACGGGCCGCGAAAGCGGCCCTTTCATTTGGTGAGCCATCTACCTATCTGTAGGCCAGCCTATTCGTAGGCTTGCGCTTACGCCCTAAGCAAGCAAACGCTTGCCTAGATCAGCAAGCAAACGCTTGCCTAGATCAGCAAGCAAACGCTTGCCGAGAGGTGACGCGGGGTGGAGCAGCCCGGTAGCTCGTCAGGCTCATAACCTGAAGGTCACAGGTTCAAATCCTGTCCCCGCAACCAAATCCAAAAACGGCCCGCCTCAAGCGGGCCGTTTTGTTTTTTGCTGGGGGTGCCGGCAACCTTAACCCTCATCAGCCCCCCGCAAGCCGCCCAGGCCAATGCCGCCGGGCAGAAAACTCAAAGCCTCCCCCAAAACCAAACATCAAATCGGCCCGCATGGCTCAACCAGCGGGCCGTTTGCGTTTGGGCGACATGGAAGCACTCACACGCACGGCCGAGGCGAACAGCGAGAGCCAAATGAATTTGGTCGGCGGGCCTCTTTTCTCAGCCGACTTCGATGCTCGTCGTCCCGCCTGCATGACGAGAACTGTCGACCGCAGGCCCGCTTCCTCGATCGTGCCGGGTCACCGGAGTTGAGGCGATACTCGGTTGTGCCGAATCAAGCGGAATAATCCGAATCAAAGGCAGAGTGCGGCCGAATCGGCTAATTCTGGCAATAGGTGACATCTATTGCCATCTTCCTATGATCGACATTCTTTCCAGAGGTCACCATGCCCAACTACGCTCTGAACGAGCACTATGAGAGATTCATTAGGAAGCAGCTCGAATCAGGTCGTTACAACAATGCCAGTGAGGTTGTTCGCGCCGGCCTGCGCATGCTCGAGGATTTCGAGGCGGAGCGGGAGAGATGGCTGCGCGAGGAAATCCCGGGGCGCC